>NZ_QEZJ01000001.1:0-387 GCF_003992965.1 Xanthomonas sp. BRIP62409
GTTCTAGCTATCACAATGGGTGGCGCATCACGTCGGACGGGCACGACTTCTTAGATAGTGTTCGCGACCCTGAGATTTGGCGAAAAACAAAAAGCGGTGCGGGCCAACTAGGAAGCTGGACGGTAAGAATGCTTGCGGAAATGGCGAGTGGCTATGTTCGGGCCAAAGCAAAAGACCTTGGTCTGCCTCTCTGACATGTCCGTGCAATTGATTGCACGGGACAGGTTCTGAATCCATGTCTCGCTATGCTGCCGTGTCGCATCGTTGGCTATACTGCCCTTTTGAGCGATGCATCAATTTCCCTGGACCGGCAAACTAAAGGCGACCTTGCTGGCGTACGTAGCTGGCTTGCCCAGGTTAGAGGTGTAATTCTAACTGATCTGGGTC
>NZ_QEZJ01000008.1:0-73975 GCF_003992965.1 Xanthomonas sp. BRIP62409
GCGCCAGCCCGCAGTTCGCAACCCGCTTTTCCCGATTCCCGATTCCCGATTCCCCGCCCCACCAATATGCGAAACTGACACGATGACAATCGTTCTCATCGCGTTCGCCTTGTATCTGCTGGCCACGGCGCTGCTCACCCGGTCGGTGCTGCGTGATGGCAACCAGGCGCCTGCACGCTGGCTGATCCCGGCGCTGGCGGCCGTGGCGGTGCACGCCGGGTATCACGTGCTGGTGGCACTGCGCACCGCCGGCGGGCCGGACATGCATTTCTTCGCAGCGCTCTCGCTGAGCGGCCTGGGCATGGCCGCGCTGACGGCGGTGTTCGGCGCGCGCGGACGCATGGCGGCGGTGGGCGTGGTGGTGTTCCCGCTGTCGGCGATCCTGCTGGCCTGCTACCACGCCTACGGCCACGAACCGAGCTCGGACCTGGGCTGGCGGCTGGAACTGCATGCGTGGATGGCGCTGCTGGCCTATGCCACGCTGGGTATCGCCGCGTTGCTGGCGATCATGCTGTGGCTGCAGGAGCGGGCCCTGCGCCGGCGCGACTTCCACACCTGGCTGCGCGCGCTGCCGCCGTTGACCGAGCTGGAGACGCTGCTGTTCCGCACCATCACGGTGGGCTTCGTGCTGTTGAGCCTGACCCTGCTGACCGGCCTGCTGTTCGTGCAGGACTTCCTTGCGCAGCGGCTGCTGCACAAGACCGTGCTCAGCATCCTGTCGTGGATCGTGTTCGGTGCGCTGCTGATCGGCCGCTGGCGCAACGGCTGGCGCGGCACCAAGGCGGTGCACTGGACGCTGACCGCGATGGCACTGCTGGTGTTGTCGTTCTTCGGCAGCAAGTTCGTGATCGAACTGGTGCTGGGTCCGCGCTGATCGGCCTGGCTTCAGGCGCGCCGCGGCTTCACCGTCGCTGCGATCCCTGCGCTCAGGCGTCCAGCGCAGCGCTCACCACCGCCCACGGCTGATCCGGCCCCGGGTCGGCGAAGTGATAGGCGATGCGGCGGCGGTAGACCTGCCCGGGCCGCAGGATCGTCGACGGGAAGTTGGGGTGATTGGGCGCATCCGGGTAGTCCTGCGGCTCCAGGCAGACGCCGCGGCCGAGGCCGGGATGGTGGTCGTCCAGATGCTGGCCTTCGTAGAGTTGCACCGCCGGTGCGTCGCTGCTGATGCGCAGCGCCACGCCACTGTGCGGCGAGTACAGCTCGGCAACGCACTCGGCCCCGGCGGCCAGCACCAGGCATTGGTCGTAGCCCTTGCCCAGCACCACCTGCGGGTGCGATGGGTCGATATTGTCGGCCAGCGCCGCCGCATGGCGGAAATCGAACGGCGTGCCGGCGACCGAGGCGATCTCGCCGGTCGGGATCGATTCGGCATCCACCGGCAGATAGCGATCGGCCGGCACGCGCAGCACCTGCAGCGCGGCGCGCCGATGCGGGTTGCCGGAGAGATTGAAGTAGGGGTGATGGGTCAGGTTCAACGGGGTGGCGGCATCGCATTGCGCCTCGAAGTCCAGCTGCAGGCGGCGTCCTCGCAGCTGCAGCCGCGCGCGCACCTGCAGATTGCCGGGATAGCCTTCTTCGCCGTCGGGCGAGTGGTAACCGAGCAGCAGCTGGTCCGGCGCCTGCTCCAGCACGCTCCACACGCGCCGCCCGAAGCCGCGCAGGCCGCCGTGCAACTGGTTACGCCCTTCGTTGGCGGCCAGTGTGTAAGTGACGCCGTCCAGCGTGTAGCGCGCACCGGCGATGCGGTTGCCGAAGCGGCCGACCAGGATGTTGAGGCTGTCGCCATCGGCGGCGTAGGCCGGCAGATCCGGCAATGCCAGCAGCAGCGGCACCACCCCGCGCGCGGTGGTCAGCCGCAGCGCATGCAGGATGCCGCCGTAGGTGAGCACTTCCGCCTCCAGTCCGGCATCGCTGCGCAGCGTGAGCGCATGGACTTCGACACCGCCTGGCAACTGCCCGAACACTCGCTGCATGGATCGTCCCGCCGATACTGGAAGCTGGCGAGCATAGCGGGGGAGCGCGGTCGACGACCATGCCCCGGCGCACATCCCGGCGCGCGGCGATGGCGATGGCGGCAAGGCATGCACCAGCGTTCGGCGGCTTGATCGCGATGCAGCAATACAAGCCGAGGTTGCAGGCACTAGGCTAGCAACGCGCCCGCCCATGCTGCGGCGTGCGACCACCTCGATCGATCAGCACAGGAGCGCCAAGCCGATGCAGTGGACTCTTCCCGCCTTGCGGATATCGCCCAGACGGCTGTTGCAGGCTGTCGTTGGCGCGGCCTTGGTCGCCAGCGCGCTCGCCGCCTCTGCCGCCGAGGTCGAGGTGACCGGCACGCTGCGCGCGGACCAGCCCGGCGCGCAGGTGTCGCGGCAGCTGTTCGGCCAGTTCGCCGAGCATCTGGGGACCGGCATCTATGGCGGGGTGTGGGTCGGCGAGGACTCGGCGATTGCCAATACGCGTGGCTATCGCAACGATGTGCTGGCCGCGCTGAAGGCGATTGCCGTGCCCAACATCCGCTGGCCCGGCGGCTGCTTCGCCGACGAATACCATTGGCGCGATGGCGTCGGCGCGCCGGCCCGGCGCCCGGTCAGCGTCAACACGCACTGGGGCGGCGTGGAAGAATCCAACCGCTTCGGCACGCACGAGTTCATGGACTTCACCGAACTGCTGGGCACCCAGGCCTATATCGCCGGCAACGTGGGCAATGCGGCGCCGGACGAAATCGCGCAGTGGGCCGAATACATGACCGCACCCACCCGCTCCAGCCTGGCCAACGAGCGCCGCGCCAATGGCCGTGACGCGCCGTGGCAGGTGCCCTACTTCGGCGTGGGCAACGAGTTGTGGGGCTGCGGCGGCAACATGCGCGTGGAATACGCGGCCGACGTCTATCGGCGCTACCAGACCTTCGTCAAGGCACCGGCCAACCAGAAGATCCTCAAGATCGCGCCCGGCCCCAACAACGACGACTACCACTGGACCGAAGTGATGATGCGCGAGGCCGGCACGCTGATGGACGGCCTGAGCCTGCACTACTACACCGTGCCCGGTGGCTGGCCACCGCGCGCCTCCTCCACCGACTTCGACGAAACCGCCTGGATCGACACGCTGTCGCGCACGCTGGTGATGGACGAGCTGATCAGCAAACACAGCGCGATCATGGACCGCTACGACCCGGGCAAGAAGGTCGCGCTGGTGGTGGACGAATGGGGCACCTGGTACGCCGGGCTGCCGGATGCGAACCCGGGCTTTCTGCATCAACAAAACAGCCTGCGCGATGCACTGGTGGCGTCGTTGAACATCGACATCTTCAGCGCACATGCCGAACGCGTGCGCATGGCCAACATCGCGCAGATGGTCAATGTGCTGCAGGCGATGATCCTCACCGACGGCGACAAGATGGTGCTGACGCCGACCTACCACGTGTTCGCGCTGTACAAGCCTTATCAGGACGCCACCCAACTGCCGCTGCAACTACGCACACCCGAGTATCGCCACGGCGATGTCCACGTGCCCGCAGTGCACGGCTCGGCGGTCAAGGCCAAGGACGGGCACGTCTACATCGCGCTGACCAATCTGGCGGCCAACGCAGCGGCGAGCGTGAGCGTGCAGGTAGAAGGCCTGTCACCGAGCAGCGTGGACGGGCAGATCCTCACTGCGCCGGCGATCACCACGCACAACACCTTTGCCCAGCCGCATGCGGTGGAGCCGAAGGCGTTCAAGGGCGCACGGGTACTAGGCAAGACCTTGACGGTGGCCTTGCCGGCGCGTTCGATCGTGATGCTCAAGCTGGAGTGAGTGATGGCGGCGGCACCAGCTGCCGTCGCCGCAGTGGCTGGCGAGCGATGGCTGCGCAAACGGTGTTGCAAGGCGAATGCTCTCGACGCATCGCACGCCCGCCCAGGACGCCTGCGTGCGCCTTGTGGACCAGGGCACGCTACCGGGCGGTCTCCAGATGTCGAATGCCGGCTATACGCCGGTTGCCGCCTGGGCGGGCGCAGGCGCCAGCGTGGGTTCGGCGATACGCCATTGCACGGGCAGGCGTTCGAGCACGTGCTGCATGAAGGCACGCACCTTGGGGGTGAAGTCGCGGCGGTCGGCGACGCAGAGGTAGATCCGCAGCGGTTCCGGCAATGCCTGGGCGCTGCTGCCGAGGGCGGAGACAAACAGCGGCTGCAGCTGGCCGCGCTGCAGATAAGGCTGCACCACATAGGCGGCCAGGCGCGCGATGCCGCCGCCGGCGGTGGCCATGGTAGCGAGCGCATCGATATCGTCGCTGACCATCGCCTTGCCCAGCTCCGGCTGGAAGCGCACGCCATTGCGCACGAAATTCCACGGCAGGCAGCGTCCGTCGACCGGGTAACGCAGCAGCAGGCAATCGTGATACTTCAAGTCGTCCGCGGTTTGCGGCGTCCCGCAGCGCGCCAGATACTCGGGCGCTGCGCAGACCACCAGCGGCACCTGGGCGATGCAGCGCGCCACCAGGCCGTCTTCCAGCTGCGCTTCGATGCGCAGGCTGACATCCACGCTTTCCTGGGCGTGCTGCACAGCCCGGTCGGTACACAGCAGCTCGATCTCCAGCTGCGGATACTGCTGACGCAGGGCCGGCAGCGTCGGGGCGAGCACGTGCCGCGCGAAGGCCGCGGTGCTGGCCACCCGCAATCGCCCCGCCGGCGCCTGCTGCAGCCCGGCCACCGATTGCCGCGCGCGCTCCAGATCGCGCTCCAGCTGCCGCACCTGTTCGAAGTACAGCGTGCCGCGCTCGGTCAGCGCCAGGCTGCGCGTAGTCCGGTGCAGCAGACGCACGCCCAGATGCTGTTCCAGACGCGCGATGTTCTGGCTGACCGCGGCGGCACTGATCCCCAGCAACTTGGCGCCTCCGGCAATGCTGCCGGCATCGACAGTGCTGACAAAGCTGCGGATGGACTGAAGAATGTTCATTGATTAGGCAAGTATTACCAAACGATTCGTAAGTTTTTCTTACGTAAGCCGCAAGGCTACGCGATCTACCCCGGCCGCGGTGGCGTCCCTACAGTGCTGCCCATCGTGCCGATCCGCGGCAACCGAGGCCATTGCATGTCGACATCTCCCTCTTCCTCCCCGTTGATGCGCCCGCGCTGGAAACTCGACGTGCGCACCACCCCGTTCGTGTTCGCGTTCTACATGGCCGCGATCATGGCCCTGCTGATGTGCCTGGTGATCACGGGCGCCAATACCGGCCTGGCTCCCGGCTACCTGTGGCGCGTGCTGGATGCCTACCGCATTGCGATGCCTACCGCATTCTGCTGCGTGCTGGTGGTGCGCCCGCTGGTGATACGACTGGTGGCGTGGACGGTGCACGCCGGGCATTGAGTCAGGCGTGCGCGAGCATTTCCGGAAACGGCCGTACGGCAAGCGTACCGATGCGTCTGCGCAGCCATCGATGCGCAGCAGCATGCGCCTTGCCTGACGCAGTGGCATCCAGGGCGGGGCATTGCGGCAGGTGCTGCACGCGCTCGCATGCATCGTCGACCCGCCATCCCCCCGCTTGAATGTTCCGACCTGGACGCTGCGCATGCCACCTGCCGGCAGCGGACATTCGCAGCCAGCTGCTGCCGCGCAACATCCGGTGCATGCAGTCTGCGACCGCCGTCATGCCAATGCTGGACTATTCCGGAATGAACACCACGGAACTGAAACGCGCCACACAATTGCTTTGACACTGAAGTAGCCGCTGCGCAGCGTCACGTCTCCATGGACATCGGTCCACTTTCTGGAGAAGCACGCATGAACACGCGACGCAGTGCCGCTGTGCAGCTCGCCCTGCTCTGGGCCGTGGCGATGCCACCAGGCGCGCACGCGCAAACCCTGGTGTGGGAGGACAACTTCAATGGGCCCGGCATCGATGGCAACAAGTGGACCTACGATGTCGGCAACGGCTGCCAGATCGGCTTGTGCGGCTGGGGCAATGGCGAGATGCAGTACTACACCAGCCGCGCCGAAAACGCGCGCATCGAGAATGGCCGGCTGCTGATCGAAGCGCGGCGCGAAGCGTTCCAGGGCATGCCGTTCACCTCGGCGCGCCTGAAGACCGAAGGCCGCATGCATTTCAAGTACGGCACGCTGGAAGCGCGCATCAAGACGCCGATGGTGGGCAACGGCCTGTGGCCGGCATACTGGATGCTGGGCACCATCGGCGTGTGGCCAGGTCGCGGCGAGATCGACCTGCTGGAAGCCGGCATGGCCGCGGCGATCGCCAATGGCACCGCCAATCGCCGTATCGGCGCCGCGGTGCACTGGGACTACAACGGCCAGCAGGCCGACTACGACACCAGCTACACCAGCCCGGTGGATCTGCATGCCGACTTCCATGTGTACCGCATGACCTGGGACCCGCAGTTCATCCGCGTGTCGATCGATGGCCAGCAATACTTCGAGTTTGCGATCTCCAATATCGAAGGTGCCTCGCTGCACGAATTCCATCAGCAGCAGTATCTGCTGCTCAATCTCGCCGTGGGCGGCACCTATACCGGCATCACCTCGCCTGCGGCGGTGACCGCGCCGCTGCCGGGCAGGATGGAGGTCGATTACATCCGCCTGTATCAAAATCCCGGTTCGCAGCTGTACGTGGGCGCGCAACATGCCACGCCGGCAGGGCGCTTTGGCGTGTTCACCGAGCAGGCCGACACCAGCGGGCGGCTGCAGTTCGGCCAGGATGCCGAGCTGTATCTGTGGAACAACCTCACCCCGATTGCGCAGGCGCCGTTCGAAGGCAGCAACGTGATGGCGTACCGCGCCAACGCCGGTGCCTGGTATGGCCTGGGCATCCAGACCGACTATCGCAACATGGCCGCCTACGCCGGCGGCGCGCTGAAGCTGCAGCTGAAAACCACCACGCCGTCGACGTTCAAGATCGGCATCAACACCAGCTTCGGCGACAGCTGGGTGGATTTCGCCGCTGGCGGCAATCAATACGGCCTGGTGCGCGACGGCGCCTGGCACGAGGTGAGCATTCCCTTCAGTGCGTTCTACGATCTGGACCTGCAGGCGGTCAAACAGATGTTCATGCTGGTGGCCGATCCACCCGCCGCGCCGGTGGAGATCGCCATCGACAAGGTGTATTACCAGAGCCGTTGAGCGGCATCCATGCAGCAATCCCGGCGAAGGCGCCACACGATGGCCGCGCAATTCCATGCAGCGGCTTCGGCAGCGCGCGACCGGCGCAGCCAGTGCTCAGGCGTTGGCTGCAACGCCTTTCAACACGTCGATCAGCTGACGCAGGCGATACGGCTTGGGCAGGAAATCCACCCGCGCCGGCAGCGGTGGCAACTGCGCCTTTGCGAATCCCGAGGCCAGGATCACCCGCGCCTGCGGCAGCAGTTGCGCTACGTGTTCGCTCAGTTCGATGCCCGACATGCCGTTGGGCATGCGCACATCGCTGAAGACCACATCATAGGGGCCATTCTCGCGCAGCATGCGCAAGGCGCTATGGCCGTCGTCGGCGGTCTCGACGGTGATGCCTGCATCGCGCAGCGCCTCGCCGATCAGTTCGCGCAATTCCTGCTGATCTTCCACCATCAACAGACGCAGGGGTTCAGTCATGCTCAGCCTCCTCGATGGCCGGGAGAAACAGGGTAACGGTGGTGCCGCGGGCGGGAGCGGTGTCCAGCTCGACGAAGCCGCCGGACTGGGAGGCGAAGCCATACACCTGGCTCAATCCCAGGCCCGAGCCCTTGCCCACGTCCTTGGTGGTGAAAAACGGCTCACTGGCGCATCGCGCCACGTGCGCGGACATGCCGGGGCCGTCATCGCGCACGGCGATACTGACGTAATTGCACGGCTGGCCATGCGGATCGGACGGCGCAGCACGCTGCTGTACGGCCGTTTCCAGCACGATATTGCCGCCGCCGGGCATGGCATCGCAGCTATTGAACACCAGATTGAGCAAGGCCGCTTCCAGTTGGCCAGGGTCCACGCGGATATCGGGCAACTGCTCGGCGAACGCCAGCGACAGCACGATCCCGGCCGGGCAGGCACGCCGCAGCAGCTCCAGCGAGCGCGTCACCACCGCGTTGGCGCCATGGCGCTCGGGAATCAGCCGCTGCCCACGTGCGAAGGACAGCAGTTGGCGCGTCAGCAAGGTGCCACGATCGACTGCGGTCTGCGCTGCTTCCACCAGCATGCGCGTGCGTGCATCGTCGCCGGCACGCAGCGCGATCAGATCCAGGCTGGTCACCATCACGGTCAGCAGATTGTTGAAATCGTGCGCCATGCCGAGCGTCAGGCGGCCCAGCGCATCCACCTTCTGCGACTGCAGCAGGGCGTGCTGCGCCTGCTGCAACAGCTGCTGCGCCTGGTGTCGCTGGTCGATGTCGCAGGTGACCTTGGCAAACCCGACCAGGACGCCGAATTCCAGCACCGGTTCGATCGCCACGCTCGCCCAGAAGCGGCTGCCGTCCTTGCGCAGCCGCCAGCCTTCGGTGGCAAAGCGCCCTTCGCGCTTGGCGGTGTCCAGATTCTGCGCCGGCTCGCCGCGTTGCACGTCCTCGGGCAGGTAGAAACGCGAGAAGTGCGAGCCAATGACCTCGGCGGCGGTATAGCCCTTGATGCGCTCGACACCGGGATTCCAGCTGCACACATGGCCGCCCGTATCGAGCATGTAGATCGCGTAATTGGACACGCTCTGCACCAACAGCTGGCACTGCCGGCTGTCGTGAGAAAGCGGCCCCGCACTGTCGACGGCCGTCTCCGCATCCATCGCGCGACTTTTTCCCGGAAAAGCGCGCGACCATAGTGACGGGTGCGTGAAGGCTGCGTGCAAGCCGACCCGACTGCAAAGCGTCAAAATACCGGCGATTTGCGCGTGAAACTTATCGGCTACCATGACCGCCCCCCAGTCAGGTCCGCGCCGTCATGCAGAACATCTCGACCACACGCGACCGCTGGGTGTGGGTGATCGCGGGGGCCCTGATGGCGGGAACACTCGGCGTGGAGTTGGTCACCCCACTCGGCTATGCAGTGTGGCTGACCTACTTCGTCGCAGTGGGCGTGACGGTCTTCCAGAATCGCGTGCAGGCGCCACTGGTGGTCGCCGCGCTGTCGTGCCTGCTGCTGGCAGTCGGTTTCAAGCTGGCGCCGGCCAGTACCAGTTCGAGTTTCTCCTCGATCAACCGCAGCATCGGCGGGGTCTCGTTCCTGGCGATGGCGCTGGTGGTGATGCAGGCCATCCGCGCGCGCCGTCAGGCCGAACTGGCGTTATGGCTGCAGCAGGCCGAAAACACCGTCGAAGCCAGTCTGCGCGGCGACCACAGCCCGGACGATCTGGCCAATGCGGCCGTGCAGGCACTGTGCGACACGCTGGATGCCCAGGTCGGCGCGTTGTATCGCATCGAAGGCGACCGCCTGCGGCTGACCGGCGGCACCGCGCTGCCGGCCGATGTATCCAGGACGCTGCCGACCGATGCCGGCCAGCTCGGCGAGGCCTTGCGTGGCGGCACGGTACGCCGGGTGCGCGGCGTGGACGCCGGACATCTGCAGATCGCCTCCGGCCTGGGCCGCAGCGCCTGCCAGGAACTGCTGCTGGCGCCGGTCATCGCCGATGGGCGGGTGATCGGCATTCTCGAGCTGGGCCGCGCCGCCGCACCGGGCATCGCCCGCACGCGCGAAGAAGAGCTGCTCGCACGCTGCGGCGAAAACATCGGCCTGGCCTTGCGCACGGCATTGCTGCGCGCACAGCTGGTGGCCCTGCTGGAAGAAACCCAGCGTCAAAGCGAAGAACTGCAGACCCAGCAGGAAGAGCTGCGCGTGGCCAACGAGGAGCTGGAGGAACAGAGCCGCAGCCTGCAGCAATCGCAGAGCGATCTGGAGATGCAGCAAGCCGAACTCGAACAGACCAATGTGCAGCTGGAAGAACGCACCCAGGCACTGGAAGCGCAGAAGCAGGCCTTGCTGGTGGCGCAGAATCAGCTGGTGCGCAACAGCAACGAGCTGTCCACCGCCTCGCGCTACAAATCCGAGTTTCTGGCCAACATGTCGCACGAGTTGCGTACGCCGCTCAACAGCGCGTTGATCCTGGCCAAGCTGCTGGCGGACAACAAGGACGGCACGCTCAGCCCCGAGCAGGTGAAGTACGCACAGGCGATCCTGTCGTCCAACAACGATCTGCTGGCGTTGATCAACGACATTCTCGACCTGTCCAAGATCGAGGCCGGGCATGTGGAACTGGCCGACGAAACCATCGCCACCAACTCGGTGGTACAGCGCCTGCGCGAAACCTTCGAGCCGCTGGCGCGCCAGAAAGGCCTGGCCCTGCAGCTGGCTGCCGAATCCGATGCACCAACGCAACTGGTCGTCGACAGCCAGCGCCTGCAGCAGATCCTCAAGAACCTGCTGGCCAATGCGATCAAGTTCACCGAGCACGGCAGCGTCAGCCTGTCGATCCAGGCGCATACGCCGGGCCGGGTGCTGTTCAAGGTCAACGACACCGGCATCGGCATCGCGCACGAACAGACCGAGATCATCTTCGAAGCGTTCCGTCAGGCCGATGGCAGCACCCGCCGCCGCTATGGCGGCACCGGCCTGGGCTTGTCGATCTCGCGCGACCTGGCCCAGCGCATGGGCGGCAGCATCCGCGTGGACAGCCAACCGGGGCGCGGCAGCTGTTTTACGCTGGAATTGCCGATCGACGGCGCACCGGCCGAGCTGGCGATGGCCGCGCCGGCAAACGCAGGCGCAGCACTCGGCGGCACGCCGTCGCCGCAGTTCGCCAGCGGCACGGCCATGGCCTCGCGGCTTGATGGGCGCGCCACGGTGGCCTCCACCGGGATGCCGCTGCCGCTGCCGATTCCGGCAACCGCCACTGCGCCGCTGCAGCGCGCCGACGACGATCGCGACCAACGCACCCGCCCCGGCCGGCTGATCCTGGCAGTGGAAGACGAAGCACGCTTTGCGCAGGCGCTGGTCGACCTGGCGCACGAACTGGATTTCGACTGCGTGGTGGCGCCCAGCGCCGAAGAAGCGCTGCGCCTGGCAGCCGAACTGCGCCCCAGCGGCATCCTGCTCGACCTCGGCCTGCCGGATGCGTCCGGACTGAGCGTGCTCGAACGCCTCAAGCGCGATCCGGCCACGCGCCATATTCCGGTGCATGTGGTATCGGCGCTGGAGCGCAGCCAGATCGCGCTGGAACTGGGCGCGGTGGGCTATTTGATCAAGCCGGCCACGCGTGAGCTGCTGGCAGGTGCGATCCGGCAACTGGAAGACACCAACGCACGCGCGGTGCGCCGCCTGTTGATCGTCGAAGACGACAGCGCCCTGCGTGCGAATCTGCAATTGTTGCTGGCGCGCGACCAGCTGGACATCATCGCGGTGGGCAGCATTGCCGACGCGATGCAGCAGCTGGCCGGCTCGACCTTCGACTGCATGGTCACCGATCTGGCGCTGCCCGACGGCAGCGGCTACGACCTGCTCGAACGCATGGCCGGCAACGACGCGGTGGCGTTTCCGCCAGTCATCGTCTACACCGGGCGCGCGCTCACCCGCGACGAGGAACAGCGCCTGCGCCGTTATTCCAAGAGCATCATCATCAAGGGGGTGCGCTCGCCCGAGCGTCTGCTCGATGAGGTGACGCTGTTCCTGCACAGTGTGGAAGCCTCGCTGCCCAGCGACCAGCAACGCCTGCTGCGCGAAGCGCGCCGCCGCGACGCGGTGCTGGACGGCGCCACCGTGCTGCTGGCCGAAGACGATGTGCGCAACATCTTCGCGCTCTCCAGCGTGCTCGAACCGCTCGGCGTGACGTTGCAGATCGCCCGCAACGGCCGCGAGGCGCTGGAACATCTGGCCAAGCACGAGGTGGACCTGGTGTTGATGGACATCATGATGCCGGAGATGGACGGGCTGACCGCGATGCGCCAGATCCGCGCCAATCGCCAATGGCAGGATCTGCCGATCATCGCGCTGACCGCCAAGGCCATGGCCGACGATCGCGAACGCTGCCTGGAAGCCGGCGCCAACGACTACATCGCCAAGCCCATCGACGTGGACAAGCTGGTGTCGCTGTGCCGTGTGTGGTGCTCGCGGCAATGAACGCGGTGGAGCTGTTCGATCTGGAGCTGCGGGTGCTGCTGGAAGCGGTCTACCAGCGCTATCACTACGACTTCCGCGATTATGCGGTGTCCTCGCTGCGCCGGCGCATGCGCCACGCGATGGCGCGCATGGAGTGCACGCGCGTGGCCGACCTGCAGCACCGCCTGCTGCACGAACCGGACACCTTCGCGCAGGCGATGCAGTTCTTCACCGTGCAGGTGTCGGAGATGTTCCGCGACCCGGCCTACTTTCGCGTCCTGCGCGAACATGTGGTGCCGGTGTTGCGTACCTATCCGTCGATCAAGCTGTGGGTGGCCGGCTGCAGCACCGGCGAGGAAGTCTGGTCGCTGGCCATCCTGCTGCACGAAGAAGGCTTGCTGGAAAAGGCGGTGATCTACGCCACCGACATCAATCCCGAAGCCTTGGGCATGGCCGAAGCCGGCGCCTTCGGCATCGACCGCATTGCGCAGTTCAGCCGCAATTATCTGGACGCCGGCGGCCGCAGCTCGCTGTCCGACTACTACACCACCGCCTACGATGGCGCGGTGTTCGACCGCCGTCTGAAGCGCAATATCGTATTCGCCGATCACAGCCTGGCCACCGATACGGTGTTCTCCGAAGTGCACCTAGTGTCGTGCCGCAACGTGCTGATCTATTTCAACCGCAGCCTGCAGGACCGTGCAGTGGGCCTGTTTTACGATGCGCTGGTGCATCGAGGCTTCCTGGGCCTGGGCAGCAAGGAGTCGCTGCAGTTCGGCGCGCATGCGCAGGCGTTCGAAACCGTGGCGCGCGAGCAGCGCCTGTTCCGCAAGGCGGCCGCATGAACGTCTTGCACACGGCGGCAACTCAGTTCGACGCGATGGTGATCGGGGCCTCGGCCGGCGGTGTCGTGGCCTTGCAGGCGCTGTTGTCCAGCCTGCCTGCGGATCTGCCGATGCCGGTGCTGGTGGTGCTGCATCTGCCGCGCGACCGCACCAGCCACCTTGCCGAGCTGATGGATGCACGCTGCGCCTTGCCGGTGCGCGAGGCCGAAGACAAGCAGCCGCTGCTCGCCGGCAGCGTGACCATCGCCCCGCCCGACTACCATCTGCTGGTGGAAACGCGCGACAGCCTGGCGTTGTCGATGGATGCACCGGTGCTGTTCTCGCGTCCGGCGATCGACCCCTTGTTCGAATCGGCTGCCGACGTGTTCGGGCAGCGCCTGCTGGCGATCCTGCTCACCGGCGCCAGCAGCGACGGCAGCGCCGGGGTGGCGGCGGTGCGCGCGGTCGGCGGCAGCGCCTGGATCCAGCGCCCCGACGATGCCGCCTCACCGCTGATGCCCGCCTCCGCGCTCGCCCATGCCGGCGCCGATGCGGTGCTCACCCTGCAGGCGATCTGCAGCCGACTGGAAACCTTTCACCCATGAACCTCACCGCGACCGGCCTGGCGACAACCAGCAACGATGACGAACCGGCCAAGCTGCTGATCGTCGACGACGTGCCGCAGAACCTGGTGGCGATGGAAGCGCTGCTGCAGCGCGACGGCATCCAGGTGCTGTGCGCCGCCTCCGGTGCGCAGGCGCTGGAGCTGTTGCTCGAACACGATGTGGCGCTGGCATTGCTGGATGTGCACATGCCGGAAATGGACGGCTTTTCGCTGGCCGAGCTGATGCGCGGCTCGCAGCGCAGCCGGCATGTGCCGATCATTTTCCTGACCGCCTCGCCGAACGATCCGATGCGCGCGTTCCAGGGCTATGAAACCGGCGCGGTGGATTTCCTGCACAAGCCGATCGAGCCGCACGTGATCCTGAGCAAGGTCAATGTGTTCATCGAGTTGTACCAGCAGCGGCGCCTGCTCAAGGCACGCAACGCCTCGCTGGAGCGCGCGCTCACGCTCAACGAAACCATGATGGCCGTGCTCACCCACGACCTGCGCACGCCGCTGTCGGTGATTTTGCTGTGCGCCGACAAGCTCAGCCTGGATGTGGACGCCGATGGCTCGGCCGCGCGCACGCTCGATCACCTGGAAAACAGCGCGCGGCGGATGGCGCGGATGGTCGAGCAGCTGCTGGATTTCTCGCGCCTGCGCAGCGACGGGCTGTCGATGCAGTTCGGCCCCTGCAATCTCGGCGACGTCACCCACAGCGTGGTGGGCGAAGTGGCACAGGCCAATCCGCACACCCCGATCGACCTGCGTACCGAGGGCGACCTGCACGGCGATGGCGATGGCGATCGCCTGGCACAGGTGGTCTCCAATCTGGTCGGCAACGCGGTGCTGCACGGTGGCAGCGAGCCGGTGCGGGTGCACCTGGACGGACGCGAACGCGACACGCTGCGGCTGTCGGTGCGCAACGTCGGGCGCATCCCCGACAGCCTGATGCCGCGGCTGTTCGAGCCGTTCAAGGCCAGCTTCCATGCCAGCCAGGGCCTGGGGCTTGGCCTGTTCATCGCCGACCAGTTCGTCAAGGCGCACGGCGGCACGCTGCAGGCACGCAACGAAGACGGCGACGTGGTGTTCGAAGCCATCCTGCGGCGCCACAACCTGGCCGCGTAATTGCACCGGACCGCCCACCGAGCGTCTGCCGCGGCGGGGCCTTCGGTCTGATCCAGGCCCACGCAATGCCGATGCCGGCGGCCTTCCGCAACGCCGCCCATCGCGACGGGATACCCCTACCTGACGAACTCATCCAGGACGCGTCAGACGGCGTGCCTGCGGGTGCGATCCGGCAAAGAAAACCGGGCACAACGCCAGTGTGGATCGCCATGCGGGCGCGAGCAGTGCTTGCCATCCAGATGCACCGTATGCTCGCAATCCACGCGGGCAACACGCACCCTGGCGCGGCTTTCCAGCGTGTTCCGATCGCACCAACATCTGTTCGCCGTCATCAGGTGCACGCCGTGCGCCATGTCTGAGGAGGTGCTTATGTCGTATGTGGATGGGTTTGCACTCGCGGTGCCCACGGCCAACAAGGCCGCGTTTCTGGAACATGCCCGCATGGGCGATGCCATCATCATCGAATACGGCGCACTGCGCGTGGTGGAGTGCTGGGGCGATGATGTCCAGCATGGACAACTGACCGACTTCCATCGCGCGGTCGCTGCCGGCGAGGACGAAACCGTGGTGTTCTCCTGGATCGAATGGCCGGACAAGGCGACCCGCGATGCGGGCATGCGCAAGATGATGGACGACCCGCGCATGGACCCGTCGGTCAACCCGATGCCGTTCGATGGCAAGCGCCTGATCTACGGCGGCTTCGTCCCGATCCTGAGCCTGGGGCAAGCGGGCTGACCACGGCAGCGCGCTGCGGCGCGCCTGTCTGTCTGTTGCGGCATTGCGGCACACCCGGTGCGGCGGCGGCAGCCTTCGGCATCGGGTCCTTGGCGATGGCCGTTACACTGGCCGCATGCCGCCGCGCCCGCCGCCCATGGGATGCGGGCGCGGCGACTGCATTGCCTGCCACCGGAGACCGCCAGATGCCCGACGCACCGCTCCTGATCGCCTGCCCGAGCTGCGCGGCGATGAATCGTGTCGCACACGCGCGTCTGCGCGATGCGCCCAACTGCGGCAGTTGCCATAAACCATTGTTCCTGGGCACGCCGGTGGCGTTGTCGGCGGTCGACTTCGACAAGCATGCGGTACGCAGCGCGCTGCCATTGGTGGTGGATTTCTGGGCGCCGTGGTGCGGGCCGTGCCTGAGCATGGCGCCGCACTTTGCCGCCGCCGCGGCGATGCTCGAACCGCAGGTGCGGCTGGCCAAGGTCGATACCGATCTGCATCCGGCGCTGGGCACGCGCTTTGGCATCCGCAGCATCCCGACCTTGCTGGTCATCCGCGGCGGCAGTGAGCTGGGCCGTCATTCCGGTGCGGTGAGCAGCGTGCAGATCGTCAGCTGGGTACAGTCGGTATTGCGCAGCCGTTGATACAAAAAAACCCGCTGCGTGATGCACGCAGCGGGCCTGGTTCTACGATTGGCATCACTGCGACACATGCGCGGTGATGCGGTCGATCGACCAGCAACCGGGAGCGGCTGACAAGATGACCGTGCAGCCGCTCGCTACTGGTTCAACCGCTCTTACTGCCAGTTGACGTTGACCGACACACCCACGATGCGCGGCTCGTTGTAGACCGCCGCCATGTAGTTTTCGATCACGCCCTTGACGTTCTTCTCGTTGGTGATGTTGCGCGCGAACGCCGCCACTTCCCATGCACCGTAGCCGCCGGTGTAGCCAAGCTTGAAGCCGCCTTCGAAATTGCCGTCGGCGCGGAACTCGGTGGAGTCGTACAGCACGAAGCTGGTTTCGCCCTGCTTGTTCCAGTCGGTGGAGACGAAGAAGGCGCCATCGGTGCCCACCGGAATGTCGTAGCGCGCCGCCAGGTTGAGGTTGTACTTGGGCGCGTTGGGCAGCGGGTTGCCGTCGATCTGCGCAAAGGTGTTGGCACCGACGCGGATGGTCGGGTCGTTGACCGTGCACACCACCACGCCATTGAGCGCACAGGCCTGCGCGTAGACGCGATCGTCGTGGATTTCGCTATGCAGCAGGCTCAGGCCGGCGGTCAGCGACAGGTTGGAGATCGGGCGCCAGTCCAGGTCTGCTTCCAGGCCGTAGGCCTTGGCCTTGTCGGCATTGAACAGTACGCCGTTGCCGTCCGAATCGTTGCCGTTGAGCTGGATGTCGTCCACCGTGTAGGTGAAGCCGCTGACATTCAGACGCAGGCGATTGTCGAACAGGCTGCTCTTGATGCCGGCTTCCCACGAAAGGATGGTTTCCGAATCGGCAGTGGTGAAATCGGAATTGAACACCGCGCTGCGGCCCTGGATGGTCGGGCCGCGGAAACCGCGTGCCACGCGCGCGTAGACGCTCAGCTCCGGATTGATTTCATACATCGCGCTGAGGTCCCAGCTGGGCTGGGTGTCGGACAGGCGCACGTCGCGACGGCCGCGATAGGTCACCGCGCCAGCGGCGGTATCGGCGGTCTTGAGCAGGCGGGTTTGCTTGGTGTCCTTGGTCTGGCGCAGACCGGCGGTCAGGGTGAGCGCGTCGGTGGCCTTGTAGCTGAGCTGCCCGAAACCGGCCCAGGAGGTGTTGGTGTTGCGCAGGCGCACCCAGTTGTTGGGGTTGCGCGCGGCGGTCTGCAGGAAATACGCACGCTGATAGAAATCGGTGGTGTCGCGCCCGTCGAAGTAGAACGCGCCGACCTGCCATTGCAAGGCATCGTCGCCTTCGCTGGCCAGGCGCAGTTCCTGGGTGTACTGATCCAGGTCGCGGATCTGCCCCATCGACTGGCCGAAGCCGTTCGGCACGCCGTTGACCGGGTAGTTCGCCGCCGCACCGCCATCGGTGTCGCCACGGCTATAGCCGGAGGTGGTTTCGTAGGCGGTGATGGAGGTCAGCGACACGCCACCGAAATCGTAGATCGCCTTGATCGAGCCGCCATCGGTCTGATACGCCTGCGGGTTGTCGTGTGCCTCGTCATAGGCCACGCGATCGCGCGGCACGTCGACCTTGTCGCTGCCGCGCGTCACTGCATTGCGCAGGAACAACGTGGAGGTGCCGTCGTAGTCGCGCGTATGCACCGAGCCCAGCAGCGAGAATGCGTCGTTGGGCTTGAGCAGCAGCTGCAGGCGCGCATTGCGGTCGTTGTAGCCGCCCATCGCATCCTTGCGCGGCGTGCGCGTCCCGTCGGCGCTGCTGCCGGCGAAGGTGTTGTCCACCCAGTCGTCGCGGTGCTGGTACAGCGCCGACACGCGGAACGACAGCACCTCGTTGATCGGGCCGCCGAAGCCGCCATCCAGCGACACCGTGTTGTAGCTGCCGTAACTGGCATCGACACGGCCGGTATAGGTCTCGCTGGGCTTGACCGTGTCGAACTTGACGATGCCGGCGGTGGTGTTGCGGCCGAACAAGGTACCCTGCGGGCCGCGCAGCACTTCGACCTGGTCCACGTCGTAGACCGGGTTGGACTTGAGCACCACGTGTTCCAGTACCACGTCATCCTGGATGATGGACACCGGCTGCGAGGCGCCGAGGTAGAAGTCGATGTTGCCCAGGCCGCGGATATAGAAGCGCGGGAAGATGCGCCCGGTGGTGGTCTCGGCGTAGAAGCCCGGCACGCGGCCGGACAGCGCCAGCAGCGTGTCGTCGCCACCGGCGGTGAACTCGCGCATCGCCGCGCCCTGCACCACGCCCACCGACACCGGCACCTCCTGCAGGTTTTGCTCGCGGTGCTCGGCAGTGACGGTGACTGCATCCAGCGCCGTCGGGCTGCCCTCGCCCTGGCGCGCCGGCACCTGCTGCGCAGCGGCCGCTGCCGCCAGCGAGGCGAGCAGCAGGCCGGCGCAGGCGCGCGCCAGCGGCGTGCGCTGCAATGCGGCGCGACGGGGTGCGGTTACGTGCGTGGCGGCGGGCGTCAGCGACGCGGAGACAGACGAGGACAACGACATGCGAGATGATCCTTGGGTAGGTGACGCGAGGGGTGAGACAGGGGCAATAGCGGCGATCAACATGACTGCGCAGCCATCAGGCGCGCGCGGCCGGCGCTCGGAACCGGGTGCACCACCGGCACCCGGTTCCTCTGCGCCATCCGCGCCATCTGACAGCCGCGCTACGTTTTGTTTCCCCCACCAACATCCGTCGGCATCGAACATGCCGGCCGGAGGCGCAACGTGGCGCCGCGCGCACGATATGTCAGCAATGTTGCAGCTCTATGGCAAGCGTGCCGCCACGCACATGGCAGCCGCCGCAGAGCCACGGTCGCCGTGGCGTGTTCAACGCATAAGCGGGTCGCCACACCGTGCGATCGGCAGGCGTCGGCAGCAGGCCCCAGGCGCGCAACCCCCGCGTCAGGCGCGGGCGGCCAACACGCTGCTGTCGAGCATCTGCCCGACCATGTTCAACAGATCGTTGAGGCTGAAGGGCTTGGGCAGCAACGCCATGCCGTCGGCCAGGAATTCCTGGCGGGTGGCGGCGTTTTCGGCGTAGCCGGTGATGAACAGGATCGGCAGGCCAGGCCGCAGCGCGCGCGCCACGTCTGCCATGTCGCGCCCGTTCATGCCGGGCAGGCCGACATCGGACACCACCAGATCGATCTCCACGCCGGCACGCAATTGATCCAGCGCGCCGTTGGCATCTTCGGCTTCGACCACGTGGTAGCCGGCGTCGCTGAGCACCTCGCTCACCATCATGCGCACCACGTCGGTGTCGTCCACCAGCAAGATGCGCTCGCTGCGGGTACGGGGCGAATTCGGTACCGGTGCCGGCGGCAATGCGCTGGCAGTGAGTCCACGCGGCAGCAGCAAGGCCACCGTGGTACCGCGCCCCACCGTGCTGGTGATGCGTGCGGTGCCGCCGGACTGGCGCGCAAAGCCGTAGGTCATCGACAGGCCCAGGCCGGTGCCCTCGCCGATCGGCTTGGTGGTGAAGAACGGCTCGAAGACCTGGTTGAGAATGGCCGGCTCGATGCCGCTGCCGTTGTCGATGACGTTCACCGCCACGTACTCGCCATCGTCCAGTTCCGGATCGCCCTGCGCGGTATGGGCCGCGCTCTGGATGCGGATGGTGCCCCTGCCCTTCAACGCGTCGCGCGCATTGATCACCAGATTGAGCACCACGTTTTCGAGCTGGTTGGCATCGGCCACCGCCACCAGCGGCGTGTCCGCCAGGTCCAGCTCCAGCACGATGTTCTCGCCGATCGAGCGGTGCAGCATATCTTCCAGCGAGCGCACGCGTGCGTTGATGTCGAAGGCCTGCGCATCCAGCGATTGCTTGCGTGCGAAGGCGAGCATGCGCTGGGTCAGCGCGGCAGCGCGATGCGCCGAGCCGGTGGCGATCTCGGCCAGCCGCGGCACACGCTCGATGCGATTGGACTCGACCGCCAGCTGGATCATGTCCAGGCCGGAAATGATGCTGGTCAGCAGGTTGTTGAAGTCGTGCGCGATGCCGCCGGTGAGCTTGCCCAGCGCTTCCATCTTCTGTGCCTGCAGCAACTGGATCTCGGTGCGCTGGCGCTCGGCGATCTGGTGGGCCAGCTCGGTGGTGGCGGTATCCAGTTCCTGGCGCTGCTCACGCTCGCGCATGCGTTGTTCGGTGACATCCTCGACCAGCAGCAGGCCCAGGTCCGGTTCGCGATACGGCGACACGCGCCACTCGGTTTCGCACACCTTGCCCTCGCGCAGGATCGACAAGGCACCGCTCCAGCGCTCGCGCTGCGCCAGCGCGTCGATCAGCGCGTGCACGGTGGCGGCCTGGTCCACGCCCGGCACGGCCAGCGCCTCGCCGGGTGTGGCGGTGCCGATCAGGCGCTGGAACGCGGCATTGGCTTCATGCGTGTGCAGCCTGGCGTCGACCACCGCAATCGGTGCGCTGATGTGCTCGAAGATCTCGCGGAAGCGGGCCTCGCTGATGCGCAAGGCGTCCTCGGCCTGGCGCGCGCGCAACAAGGTGCGCAACGTGGCGACCAGCACGCTGGGGTCGACCGGATGAATCAGGTAGGCATCGGCACCGGCTTCCAGGCCGGTGATCATGTCGCCGGTGGCGATCGAGGCGGCCGACACATGCACCACCGGCAGCAACGCGGTGCGCGGCTCGGCGCGTAGCGTGCGCACGATGTCGAAGCCGCTCATGTCCGGCAGATTGACGTCCAGCACCACCGCAGCAAACGCCTGCTCGGCCAGCCTGGCCAGGCCGTCGGTGCCGGTACCGGCTTCTTCGACCATGAACTGATGGTGTTCGAGTACGCGCCGCACCGAATAACGCGTCACCGCGTTGTCGTCGACGACCAGAATGTGTGGCTTACTGCCCAAGTGCATCCTCCGCTGCCAGCGTGACCGGCAGCACCACGAAAAACTCCGAGCCCTGCCCGACCACGCTGTTGATTCCCACCCTGCCGCCCAGCAGCTCGGCGAAACGCTTGCAGATCGACAGCCCCAGACCGGTGCCGGTGAGGCGTTTCTGCAACGGTGAATCCACCTGTACAAAATCCTCGAACAAGGCGTCGTGAAGCTCGGCCGGGATGCCGATGCCGGTGTCCTGCACGCCGAAGCGCACATGGCTCTCGCCTTCCATCTGCGCGAACACGCGCACATGGCCTTGCGGGGTGAACTTGAGCGCGTTGGAAATGAAGTTGCGCAGGATCTGCGCCAGCTTCTTGTCGTCGGTATAGAGCATCGGCAGCACCGGCGGATCCTCGAAGATCAATGTGGTGCTGCTGACATCGGTGAGCGGGCGGAACATGCCGCGCAAGGCCGCAAACAGGTCCATCAGATCGAACCAGCCCGGCGAGATGGTGATGCGCCCGGCTTCGATCTTGGCCAGATCCAGCAGGTCGTCGACCATCTCGGTGAGCTCGCGCGCCGAGGCGCTGACAAAGCGCACCTGCTTGGACTGCTCGGCAGTGAGCGGTCCGTCCATGCCGTCCTCGAGCAGCCGCGTGATGCTCAGGATCGAGCTGAGCGGGGTGCGGAACTCGTGGCTCATGTAGGACAGGAAGCGGCTCTTGAGCTCGGACACGTCGCGCAGCTGCTCAGCCTGCTGATCGAGCTCGGCATACAGCGCCAGCACGCCCTGGTTAGTTTCTTCCAATTCTTCGCGCAGGGCCTGGTTCTGCTGCCGCAGCGCGTCCAGTTCGGCCAGCGGATCGATGGGCGATGTCTCACCGGAAGCATTCATTGCAGGCCTCCCAGCCGCATGACAAACACGCCGCAATCGTCGCGGCCCCGCGTGTAATCGCGCAGCAGCACGGCCGCAATCAGGCGCGGATGGCGCGACAGCAGACCCGGATGATCGCGCAGGCTCCAGCGTGATTGCAGACCATCACTGTGCATGACCAGCAGTTTGCCGGCGGCGTCCGGAAAATCGAACGGCTGCGCCTTGCGAAACTGCACCCCGACGATGCCCGGATGCGAGGGCATGCCACGCACGCCGTCGCCATCGCACAGCGACGCGACGATATTGCCCACGCCGGCAAAGCGTACCCGGCCGGTGCTGCTGTCGAATTGCATCACCGCCGCCGCGCCGCCGCGGGTGCCGGACATGCCCGCATGCAGCTGCGCGATGCGCTCGCCGGGCTCGCCGCTGGCCGCGGCTGCAGCGCGCGTGCCGGCATCGGCAGCGTCGGCGGCGCCTGGACCGTGGCCCAGGCCATCGATCACGGTGACGGTCACGCGCTGCTCGCCAATGGCCAGATGCCAGGCATCACCGCACACCGTTTCGTTGTGCAGCGGCAGGCGGATCGCGCCGTACGGCAGGTCCAGTTCGGCGCGTTGCTGCGCAAACAGCCGTGCCATCACCACCGCGCCCTTGGCATCGGAATACGCGTCCAGCACCTGCGCCTGGCGCTGGATCGCGCCCAGCCCGGTGCCCGGCGTCCCGGCGGTGGAATAGCCATCGCGCAGGCCGTCCACGAGTGCGAAGCCCGGCCCGCCGTCGATGGCGCAGATCTCCACGCCCATGCCCTGGCGTGTGGCCACCGTGGACAACTGCAGGCAGCCGCCACGTCCATGCTTGACCATGTTGGTGGCCAGCTCGGTGGCCACCAGTGCCACGCGGCCGCAGGCGGCCTCGTCGAAACCCAGCGTCTGTGCCAAAACCGTCGCTTCGCGACGTGCCTGCCCGACCTGGCTGATTTCGTCGACACGAAACGCGCGCGTGACCTCGCCGGCGAGCGTCACTTCCATTTGGTGATGGTGATGCGCGTGCCCTTGCCGGCTGCGGTATCCAGGACGAAGTCATCCACCAGCCGCCGGCTGCCGGACAGGCCCAGTCCCAGCCCGCTGCCGGAGGTCCAGCCATCGGTGAGCGCCAGGTCCAAGTCGGGAATGCCGGGACCTTCGTCGCGGAAGGTCAGCTGCACGCCCTTGCGGATGCCGCTTTCCACCAGGGCCCAATCCATCTCGCCGCCACCGCCATAGATCACGGTGTTGCGCGCCAGTTCGCTGGCTGCGGTGACCAGCTTGGTCTGGTCGACCAGACGCAGGCCGCACTGCACCACCAGCTTGCGTACCGTCTGCCGGGCCAGCACCACATCCTGTTCGGTACGCACCGATTGCGAACCGGTCGTCATGAAGTGCGATCGGGCTGCTGCAGCAGGCGCATGCCGCGTTCGACATCGAGCGCGGTGCGCACCGATGGCAGGGTCAGCCCCAGCTCGACCAGTGTGATCGCCACGGCCGGCTGCATGCCCACCACCACGGTCCTGGCATCCATGATCGCCGCCAGCCCGGAGATGGTGCTGATCATGCGGCCGATGAAGGAGTCGACGATGTCCAGTGCGGAAATGTCGATCAGCACGCCACGCGCGGAGGTGGCGCTGATCTTTTCCGACAGGTCCTCCTGCAACGTCATCGCCAATTGATCGTGCATGTCCACCTGGATGGTGACCAGCAGCAGGTCGCCCATCCGCAGGATCGGGATGCGCTCCATGTCAGCCTGCCTTGTTCACGGTCACGCCGATGCGCTTGAGCGCCAGCGCCAGCGCATCGGACAGGTTGGCCTTGGTGACGATACCCTGCAGGTCCAGCCCCAGATGCACGATGGTCTGCGCGATCTGCGGGCGCACGCCGCTGATGATGGCATCGGCGCCCATCAGGCGGATCGCGGTGACGGTCTTGAGCAGGTGCTGCGCAACCAGGGTGTCCACGGTGGGCACCCCGGTGATGTCGATGATGGCGATTTCCGAGCCGGTATCGACGATGCGCTGCAGCAGCGACTCCATCACCACCTGGGTGCGCTGCGAATCCAGCGTGCCGATCATCGGCAGTGCCAGCACGCCGTCCCACAGCTTGACCACCGGGGTGGACAGCTCCAGCATTTCTTCCTGCTGGCGCACGATGATGTCTTCGCGGGTCTTCTGGAACGCCTTGACGGTGTACAGGCCCAGACGGTCCAGCAGCTCGGACAGCGCCCACAGCTGCTGGCCCAGATCCTCCGGCGTGTCGGCGTATTCGCGCTGCACCAGCGCAAACAGCACCCGCTTCAGCGAGAAGATGAAGTTGGCGGTTTCCTGCGAATCGAAGCCACGGGTGGCGCGATCGCGCGACAGGTTTTCCAGGAAGCGACGCACCTCGCTCCAGTCGGCGCTGTCCAGGCTGCTGCCACCGTCCTTCAGGGAGGCGACCAGCAGGTGCAGGAAATCCGCGCTCTGGGTTTCGACGTCCTGTCGGGAAATGCGTCCATCGCTGCCCAGGCTGGAGCCCAGCCATGCCGCCAACAACGCAGCTTCCTGGCCACGAATCGCATCGATCGAGCGCTGCTGCAATGCCACCATGAGATCACCCGCCAAGAGTTAGAAGAGAGAAGGCTGGGCATGCGGGGCGATTGCGCCCCCCTGACTGGCGCGGCGCCCCCACGCCGAAGCGCTGCAGAGTAAAGCAATTCAGTTTCGGCAACCAGCGACGAACCTGTAGCGGTCAGAGGAGGATCCGTACGGAGTTTGACATTGCCGCGCACGCCGCGAACGTGAGCGCGACCACGCCTGGACAGATGCGCTTGCCGCTGGCCCGCCACCCTGCTCTCGGCGCGACGGCGCCCGGTTACAGACTGCCGCCGGACCGGCCGTGATGCGGTCACCGACCGCTGCGCGAAGGTGGTCCAACTTGTGGGAAGACCGCCTGACGCCGGCCCGGACCGATCGCAACGCCCCTCCCATGGCGGCGGACGCGCTCGATGTGCCGGCAGGCCGGTTTGCCCACGCCCGGCGCCGCATGCACGCACCAAGTCACGCCACTGCGGGTTCAGCCTGCAGTGCGTACTGAAGCCATCGCTTGCCGATCGGCACTAGCGATACCGGGAGCATGGTGCCGCGTCCGGGGGGCGGGACCGTGTGGCGGCATGGATGCCGCCACCGAGCCTACACGGACGTACTTGCGGCGTGTCCCGACACCGGATGCGGCGCCGCGCCGCCGACCGACTCCGCACACCGATCAATCTTGTGCACCACATCTAGAGTTCCACGCGAATGCTTCGGTCTGCTGCGGGCGCTCGCCCGCGTACCGGCGTGGGACACGCCGCAAGTACGTCCATGTAGGCTCTGGCGCGGCATCCATGCCGCTCAAGGTCCCACACCGGCACGCGCGCAAGCACCACCGGTTGCTATCGGTTGCGGAAGGAAGAGCACTGCTTGGTCGAGTGGGCGTGGCTCGGATCGTGTTTTTAGCTGCCACTGCAAAGATCAAATGTTGAGGTGGTCTCAACGACATGAAGCGCCAACTCCGCAGGCACGATGACTTCCTGAAAGCAGTGCTCGCCGATCAGCGGTAGCAACGTTGGAAGCGTGGTGCCGCGTCCGGGGGCGGGACCGTGTGGCGGCATGGATGCCGCCACCGAGCCTACAAGGACGTACTTGCGTCGTGCCCCGACACCGGATGCGGCGCCGCGCCGCCGACCGACTCCGCACACCGATCAATCTTGTGCACCACATCTAGAGTTCCACGCGAATGCTTCGGTCTGCTGCGGGCGCTTGCACGCGTACCGGCGTGGGACACGCCGCAAGTACGTCCGTGTAGGCTCTGGCGCGGCATCCATGCCGCTCAAGGTCCCACACCGGCACGCGCGCAAGCGCCACCGATTGCTATCGGTTGCGGAAAGAAATGCGAACAGCCAGACGGGCTGCACGTTCTTCCGAGCGTCACCATTCCTGACGACATACCAGCAGTTGGCACGCAAACCACACATGCCAATCCCGAATGCCCAATCCCCAATCCCGGCGGCAACGGCGACCGCATCAGCAGCCGCTGCGCGACGAGCCTGATCGCCGCCCTACAGCCCGTAGCGCTCCACCGCCTCCAGATGCGGGCGCGGGTCCTGATCGCAGGCCTCGGCCAGGCGCAGCCAGCACATCGGGTGCGCCCACTGCGCGGTTGTGGCCAGCAGGACGCGATGCAGTTCCAGCGGCGCCGCCGCTTCCGGCAGCGCCACGGTGAACAGCACGCCCGGCAGACCCGTGCTTGCATCTTCCGGGTCGAATGCGTCCGCGTGTGCCGGATCGACCACGCGATAGTCGTCGCGGCTGTGCAACCACAGCTTCCAGCCGCGCGCTTCGACGTCCTGCCGCAAGGCCTCGATCGCCTCCTCGCCAGGATGCACGCCATCCACCAGCCAGCTACTGCCGTAACCGCCTGGCTCCAGCACATGCACCTGCGCATAGGTCGGCACGAACCGCTCGCGCTCGGCCTCGTCGTCCGGTGGCGGATACAGCAACTCCGCGTCGAACACCACCCAGTCGCCGACATGCTGGCGCCGATGTGCCGGTGCATTTTCGACGATACGCGCGGTGACCGGGCCGGTGCGCCGTGCGTAGTACTCGGCTACCTCGCCGTCGTCCACGCAACGCACGATCACCCACCCCCAGGTTTCTTCGACCACGCCACTGGTGCTGCTCAGCTCCATGCCGAGCGCCAGCGCCGAGGCGCGCACCGCGTCCCACTGCTGCGCCGCGCTGGCCGCGGTCATGTGATCCCAATGCGCGGAGCGCGGCTCCTCCATCAACTCGGTCAGCTGGCGATACACCTCGGTGGCTTCGGCGAAGCGGCCGGTGTTGAGATACATGCGCCCCAGCAACCCGCGCGCGCCATGCGAGCCGGGCGACAATTCCAGCAACGCGGTGCAGGCCTGCTCCAGCGCCGGCCAATCGGCCAGCCGCTGGGCCAGCTGCGCCTCGCACCACAGCGCCGCCACCGGCACCAGCGGGCGATACAGCTGCGCCAGCCGCCGCAGGCCGGCTTCATCGCCGCGGCCCAGCAACAGGTTCATCAGCCGGAAGGTCGGGCTGGTCTCGCGGTCGGCATGCCGCTGCACGAATGCCCACAGCAGCGCGATCGCCTCGTCGTCGGCCGCACACGCGCTCAGCGCCGACGCCGTGGTGTCCACCAACTCGGCGTCGTCGGGACGCTCGGCCACTGCCTGCAGCAACCACTGCGCCTCGCGCTCGGGATTCCGTGCCACGTCTTCGGCTTGTGCATCCAGCCACTGCAGCAACTGCTCAGCGGGCACCGGTGCCGGCTCGCCCGCCGGTGCGGCCTCGATGCGCGCAGCCAGGCCGTCCAGCAGTTGCGTGGCGCCACGGTCCTGGCGCAACTTGGGCACATGCGCACGCGCAAGCGCCAGGTGCCGGCGCGCGGTCCACACCGCACCACGCTGCAACGCCAGCGCGATCGCCATCTCGGCCGCTTCGATCAGGATGCGATGCGCACCCACCTGCGCGTAATGATCGAGCATCACCTGCAGGCGGCTGCCCAGATCCCAGGTGTTGCGCTCGGGCTGGCGCGATACCAGCACCACCACCGCACGCAACCAGTGCAGGCGGTAGCGCGGCGCAACCTCGCGCCACGGCAGAAAGGCTTCCAGTGCTTCGTCGTCGCGATTCAACATTGCCAAGGCACGGGCTTTCTGCAGGCGCCGCGGCTGACTGCAGTTGGCCCATTCGGCCCCTTCGCGCGCGGCTTCGCGTTCGCGCTGTTCGATCAGCGCCAGCGCCTCTTGCGCGCGGCCCAGCGAGAGCAGGATCGAGATGCGCATGTCCGGCACGCCGTCGTAGATCTGCCCGCCATGCGCAACGATGGTCTGCGACTGCTGTTCCAGATAAGTCAGTGCCGCCTCGCCGCGTCCATCGTCGAGCAGGGCATCGGCTTTTTCGCAGCTCAGGCACTGGTAGCACGACCAGCTCGGATCGATGCGGCCCAGCGTTTCCTCGCACACCTCGATGCGCTCTTCCACCCAGCCCGGACCATCGATATTGGCGTAGCAGGCGGCCAGGTCCTGGGTCACGCACACCGACTGCGGGCACTCCACCGCATCGGCGCGATGCGCGCGTTCGAACAACGCCACCGCGTCGCTGAGCGCACGCTCGCCTTCGCAGAGATTGCCGACGCGGTTGCGCATTTCCCAGTGCCCGACGAACACCTCCAGCCACGGATTGGCCAGCGTCTTGCCCAGCGCACGCGCCTCGGGCAACAGCGCTTCGGCGCGTTCGATCTGCAGATCGCAGATATGGTCGGTCAGGCGTGTCAGCAGCTGCGCATTCTGCGGCTGCCCGGCTTCGCCCAGATCGTCCTGCAGCTTCTCCACCCAGTTCCAGATTTCCATCGTGTTGCTCCTTCGATGCGGCGCTCAGCGCGCCAGCAGTTGGGTCACGGCCTCGGCAAGATCGCCAAAGGCCCGGTTCAAATCCGATCCGCCCGATGCGTTGGCGCCCGGCTGCGGCTGGCTGCGCCCCTGCGTCGACACGATCACCTTGAGTGAGCGCAGCAACCGCGCCGCCACCGCCGCCTGCGGATTGCCGGCGCGCTGCGCCGCCAGCAGTGCCTGCAAGGCCGGGTTGTCGAGATTCAGATACAGCCGCTGGGTCTGCCGCGCCTGGATCCCCGCCGTGAATTGCCGGGCCAGCCGCAACGCGGCGGTGGACACGCGCTTGTCGTTCTCGTCCTGCTCCAGCCGGCGCTTGAGTTCGGCCTCGCGGTCGGGCACCACCACCAGCGGCAATGCCTCGGGACTGAAACGTGCCGGCACCAGCGCCTCGCCATCGCCCAGGTGCTGTTCCAGCCAGGCCAGTTCGTCGGCCGGCAACGTATCCAGCTGGAACAACTGCCGGTTGCCCTGCTCGGTGCCCAGCTCGACCAGGCGCACGCCCTTGGCCTGCGCCCAGCGGCGCAGGAACGGCACCACCGCATAGCGGTTTCCGTAGGCCACCGGCACGCCCATCGCGCGGAACAGCATTTCCTCGAAACCGCTGTCGCTGTCCAGGATCACATGTACCGCGCCACGCGCGGGCAACTGCTGCGCGGGCAGGTCGCCCTGCGAGGTCGGCACCCGCACGTGTTCCATCAGCAGCGCGAACAAACGCTCGTCGCACAGCGCCGCGCCCAGCAATGCCTCGTTGTGCCGCAGCAGGATGCGCCGCCAGGCTTCCGGCTGCTGACGCGCCACATCGGCCAGGCCTTGCACCAGCGCTTCGGACAGCGCGTGCTGCACGGCCGTGTAGGTGGCATCGCGTTGCAGATCTTCGCGGCTGGCGGTGGGCGTCAAGCGATTGGACTCGATCACGCCCCCGATAAAGCCCGCCCAGGGTGGCAGCAGTTCGCGCGCGTTGTCGTCCAGCAGCATGCCGCGCAGGAACACCGACAGGTTGCGGTTGTCGCTGGTGCCGTAGGTGGCCCCGTCCTGCACCCACAGCAGGCCGACCGCATCGCTGCCCTCCTCCGCGCGCACCGGCATGCAGCACAAGGGCTCGAAGTTGCGCTCGAAACGCGCGGCAAACTCGCGCTGACGCCGCCAGGCCTGCACCGGATGCAACGGCACCGCATCGTGCATGCGCCACGGCGGCGGCTCGGGATTGATCGCCTGGGTATCGCCGCCGATCCAGATCGGCTCGCGCAACAGCGCGCAATAACGCGACAGGATCTCGCGCAGCCGTGCCTCCTGGGCCAACGGCAGATAGTCCTCGTGCAGCTCCAGCACCACTTCCGTTCCGACCTGGGCACGTGCCGGGATCGGACTCACCGTGTATTGCTCGGCATTGCTGGAGATATAGCAATGCCCCAGCGTCGGGCTCTGGTAGGAGGTGGTGCGCACGGTGACGCGGCGCGCCAGCACGAAGGCCGACAAAAAGCCCAGCCCGAACATGCCGATCAGGCCGCTGTCCTCATGCCCGCCCTGACGCAGGCCACGCGTATACCCCACGCCGACGGTGGCCAGGTAATCGTGGATTTCCTGTTGGGTCAGCCCGGCGCCGGTATCGACGATGCGCACGATGCCCTGGGCAGCATCGGCATGCACTTCGATGCGCGATTGGCCTTGCCAGTCGGGTTGTTCCAGACGGCGACGCAGGATCGAGTCGTGCGCGTTCTGCACCAGCTCGCGCAGCGCGACCACCGGCGTGGAATACAGATGCTTGCTGAGAACGGACATCAATCCGTTGAGATCGACGCCTGCGCGGCGGATCTGGGAGGCGTCCGTCGCCTCGGAGGTGTGATCTTGCATGATCGTTCGTCGTTTCCTTGGCGGCCACGCCCATCCTCGGACGCGCCTTCCTGGGTGGCAGTGCGAGCCGCACAGGATAGCCGCAAGCCGCCCCACACGCACGCACGTCACACTATGACGGCGTCTCGCGCGTGGCCGGCGCGCGGCCGCCACGGCAGCGCCCCCCTTGCAGAAACGACGCGCCACGGCCTGCGTCGACGCATGGCCGTGGCGCGCAACGGCTTACCGCTGCAAGGTTTCCATTGGCGCCTCATTGAAATGCTGGCGATAGCCCTTGGCCAAGGCCGACCGGCTGCCCACGCCCCAGCGGCTCGCCGCCTGCAGCACGCTGCCGCAGCCGCCTTCGGCCAACAGTTCGTCGCGGATGCTCTGCATCCGGTAACGCCGCAGCACCTGGGTCGGCGACAGCCCGGTGGCGGACTTGAACGCCTGCTGCAAGGCGCGCCCGGTCACGCCGATCTGCGCGGCCACCTCGTTGATGGACAGGTCCGAACGGTGCGCATTGGTGATCATGTAGGCGTAGGCGCGCCGATACTTGGCCGGCAGCCGCGCGGAGATGTCATCGCTGACATGTGCCGGCGTGCCGCTTTCCAGCAGCCGCGGCGCCTGCACCTCGCTGCGCAGGCACTGCACCGCGCCCAGCGCGTACCGGTTGTACAGCAACAGCGCCTGCTCGGTCTTGCCCAGCGCCTGGCTGATCTTGGCCTGGCAATACTCGAACTCCAGATTCCAGCGCGGCGCGTGGTGACGTCCGGCGCCGGCCAGGGCGCGCTCTGCCAGATCCGCGCGCCCCACCGCCAATGCGGCAAGCGCCAGTTCCACCTGCGCATCCTGCCGGGCGCATGGCGGGCACCCGGTGGCAGCGGCCGGCAGCGCATCGATCTGCGCATCGAAACCGAAGGTGTCGCCACCGGCAATGCGCAGCAGGTTGCGCACGTGGCGCATGCGCTGGGCGAGCACCGGCATGCTCTCGGCCAGGTCGGCGATGCAGGCGCGCAGCTCGTTGGGCTCGAACGCATGCGCCGCATCCTCCTGGCGCAGCGTGGCCTGCCAGAACACGTGGTCGCTCATCCGGTCGGCACGCCGGATGCGCAGCTGCGCGATCATGTCCAGACGCAGCGCGTTGGCGATGCGCTGCCACTCGGTTGCGCCGTTGTCCAGTTCCCCCAGCGCTTCGTTGGCACGCTCCAGCGTCTGCAGCGCCAGCGTGCTCTGGCCCAGATGGAAGTGAGTCAGCGCCTTGCCCAGCAGACTCTCCCCGCATAGGCAGGGCGGCGTTTCGCGGTCCATCGCCAGCTGTGCGAAGCAATTCAATGCAGCGCTCAGGCGGCGCTGGCTCAGCATCAACCAGGCGGTGTTGCGGCAGGACAGCAGCCGCAGTTGGCGCTGATGCCCGCGCATCGCCTTCAAGGCGTGGCGGTAGGCATCTTCGGCCTCCTCCTGGTATTCGAGGATCAACAATGCATCGCCGCTGGCACCGAGCAGGCTGACTTCATCCTCTGCACCATCCGGGGCGGCCTGGCCGTCGCGGCGTTGTTGAAGATGTTGCAGACCTTGCGGCCAGGCACCAACCAGCATCCTGCTTGTATAGATAGGAAGACGGTCTGCGTACGACAACGCAGAGATTGCCGCGAAGTAGGTTGAAAGGATCATGCCGGGCTCTCTCATAGGGGGACGAGCAAAAACAACAATGCGCCGGTTTGGCTGGCGCAAACGATTGTATGCAGCGGATCCAATGGAATTTCTCACTCCAAGGCACTAAGAAAATCAAAAATCCTCACTCTGTCTGTCGGCGAACCAGTTAAGCGGCGTGCAGATAAAGGGCACTTTTTGCATACCGCCACCGCATGCGTGCATAGGACATTCCGCGCCATGCGAAGCCGTATTGAAGACAGGACGCCAGCCAAAAAAGCAATCGTCGGCCATTCGAGCACCTGAGCCCGTGCGCAGCTGGACCATTGTCCTGGCATGTCGCGGCGATGGCCGCGTGCAAGGTATTTCAGTAAATGAAAGATGCACTTCAAACCAATGCTGCCGCGTTCCATGACATCAACCGATGGCCCACATATTCCATGCGCGCTTCGCGCACGTGCAAATCGCAATACCGTGGTATAGACCTGGCATTGCATTCAACGACCTGGCGATCGTGCGTATTGTTTTCCGCCGGAACCATCGGCCCGCGTACCGCGCGATGTCGGAATTTTGTTAGTCGCCGTCGACGCATGCCCTGGATGTAAGAGCTGCGTTGCGCCTAAATGAGCGTACGTTAAAGCCGGCCCGCCCGAAGCCGAAGAAAAGTACGCAGCAGTGAAACTTTCTGGCTCCGCAATGGTACATACCATTCGTCCGGCCTCAGGCCGGATCCCCTGGCAGCCGAAGGCGATGGCGATGCACTTATCTATACATGTGGGTTTTGTATTGGCGCCTGCTGTCCACAACAGGCATCCAGCACACGACTGGTACGTGGGCAGACATGGGACGGCCGGCTGATGCACGGCAACCCTACCGGCAAGCAAGGATCGGCTTTCCTGTTGACGCAGGACGCGCGTCTGGCATCGCAGGTCAATGCGAGCCTTGCACCGCTGGCCCCGAGTTTTGCGGTGTTTTCCGACGAACTCGAACTCCTGCGCTCGCTGCGACATTCCCCCTGCGAGCTACTGGTCTTCGACGCGACCTGCGTCGCGTCGGACGACAGCTCGCTGCTGGCCTGGCAACGCTGCCACAGCGGTCATCCCACGCCCTTGATCGTGCTGGGGCGTTTCGACTGTGCGCACGACATTCTGGCCTGGTACCGCGCCGGCGCACACGATGTGCTCGCCCTGCCGTTCAATTCCCACGAACTGCATGTACGCGCGGCATTGGCGCTTTCGCCGGTGGCCGAGGCGTGCTCCGAGAGCCAGCAGCTGAGTGTTGGTCCCTACCACCTGATTCGCGACGAAAATACCGTGTACCTGCACGGCAAGCCGATCGTGCTGACCGCACGCGAGTTCTCTATCGCCTGGCTGTTGTTTTCCAGCCCCGGCGTATGTTTCCGCCGCTGCCAGTTGGCCAAGGCGGTGTGGGGTAGCCACACCGAGTTCACCGACCGCACGATGGAGCAGCACATCTACAAGCTGCGCAAGAAGCTGCAGCTATGCAACCACAGCGGCGTGGTGCGCATCAGAACCGTGTATTCGCATGGGTACAAGCTGGAACTTGCTACGCCCGACAAGCACGCGCCCAGCAAGGCCGTCAGCCCCAGCACCGCCCATCACGCCGCGGCCTGTTGACCAACGCGGGCTCGCAACAGCGGCAGCGCGGCGAACGGCGGCGAGCCGCGCTTGCTGCATGCCATCGGCGCCTGCAGTGCAGTGAGCCGTCCGCTGTCATGCGTTGATCTGGTCGGGCATTGGCTGGACTGCTTTCGCCTGCTCCCACGCCGGGCGGAAAACCTGTCCACCTGGTAGTTCAATCATGTAGTGAACACACGAGCAGGCTCTTGGCCTATTGCCGCTCGACCGCTTCCCACGCCCTGGCAAGACGGATACGTTTTTGCGGTCGGCCCAAAATGCCCCTATCGCACCCAGTGCCGCACTCGAACAGGTGCGTGCCCTTTGGCAACTTCCGCCGGCGGCTCTCCAGAAACGACAATGGCGCGGAGGACTCCCCGCGCCATTGTTCGATCAGGCATCGCACCCGGTTACTGCTTGGGATTCTCGCCGTACTCGTTCGGGCCGGGCGTGCCTTCCAGGCACATGAAGACCAGCACGATGAAGCCACCGACGTAGGGCACCAGACTGATCAGATAGAACCAGCCGGACTTGCCCTGGTCATGCAAGCGACGCACGGTCACCGCAATGCTCGGCACGATCAGTGCCAGTACGAAGATCCCCATGATGGCAAGCACCAGCCATGCCAGTGCGCCGGGACCGTTCTCGCCGCCCATCACTGCCGCCGCGATGCCGAACAAGCCGCCCAATACCAGCAGGACGATCGCCTGCAGCAGCATGAACATCCAATATTCCTTGCGGCGCGAGCGGCCATTGAAGTCGGCGTAGCGCTTGAGTGGCAACAACATCCATTCCATCGTGTTCTCCTGGTGACGCGCAGTGGGCGCTGTCTGTGATCCGGTGCACCGTGCAACGGGCCGCGCATGTTGCCATAGCCGCCCTCTGCTGAAAACGGTTTCTTATCGGCTGGCGGCATCTCGCGACTGCTGGCCGACCAACGGTCGCCGCAGTTGCCGGCGGCCAACCCGACAACGTCACTGCTGCAATTCCGCCATCGCGCGGCGCAATGTGTGCAGCCCTGCACCGGGGCGTGCGATCAGCTCACCGCGTGCAGCGCGATGCCCTGCGCACGCGCGCTCCCATACACGCCGGCATCACTCGGCCGCCGCTTCCAGCGCCTGGCTCAGCCGCTCCACGGCGACGATCTCCATGCCCTTGATGCTGGCAACCTTGGGCGCGTTGGCCTTGGGCACGATCGCGCGCTTGAAGCCGTGGGTGGCGGCTTCTTTCAGACGATCCTCGCCGTTGGGCACCGGCCGGATCTCGCCCGACAGCCCCACTTCGCCAAAGGCAATCGTCTTCTCCGACAGCGGCCGGTCGCGCAGCGAGGACAGCACTGCCAGCAGCACCGGCAGATCGGCAGCGGTTTCCTGCACGCGGATGCCGCCGACCACATTGACGAACACGTCCTGGTCGCCCACCACGATGCCGCCATGGCGATGCAGCACCGCCAGCAGCATCGCCAGCCGGTTCTGCTCCAGCCCCACCGCCACGCGCCGCGGATTGGACAGCGGCGAGGCATCCACCAGTGCCTGCACCTCCACCATCAGCGGCCGGGTGCCTTCGCGGGTGACCATCACGCAACTGCCCGGCTGCTGGGTGCTGCCGCCGGACAGGAAGATCGCCGACGGGTTGGAGACCTCCTTGAGGCCCTTCTCGCCCATCGCGAACACGCCCAGCTCGTTGACCGCCCCGAAGCGGTTCTTGAACGCGCGCAACAGGCGAAACCGGCTACCGCTCTCGCCTTCGAAGTACAGCACCGCATCGACCATGTGTTCCAGCACGCGCGGGCCGGCGATGCCGCCCTCCTTGGTCACATGGCCGACCAGGAACACGGCGGTGCCGGTCTCCTTGGCATAGCGCACCAGCCGCGCCGCGCTCTCGCGCACCTGGCTGACCGAGCCCGGCGCCGCGGTCAGCGACTCGGTCCACAGCGTCTGGACCGAGTCGGCCACGATCAGCTTCGGCCGCGCCACGCTGGCATGCTGCAGGATGTTTTCGATGCCGGTTTCGGCCAGCGCATTCAAGCCTTCCAGCGGCAGATCCAGCCGCACCGCGCGCCCGGCCACCTGCGCCAGCGATTCCTCACCGGTCACGTACAGCACCGGCAGCGTGCTGGCCATGCTCGCCAGCGCCTGCAGCAACAATGTGGACTTGCCGATGCCCGGGTCGCCACCGATCAGCACCACCGCGCCCTCGACCAGCCCGCCCCCCAGTACCCGATCGAACTCGCCGATGCCCGTGGACACACGCGCCTGCTCGGACTGCTGCACATCCTTGAGCGCGGTGATCTTGGGCGCCTCGGCCTTGCCGGCCCAGCCGCTACGCCGCGAGGCCGCAGGCGAGGCCTTGCCGCCGGGCATGGCGCTTTCGAGCACGATCTCGCTGAGCGTGTTCCAGACCCCGCATTCGGTGCACTGCCCCTGCCACTTGTTGTACTCGGCGCCGCACTCGCCGCAGACATAGGCCGTTTTCGCCTTCGCCATCGTCAGTTAACCCATCGCTTCTGGAGCGACAGGATAGTCGGCGTCGGTCTCAAGATGCGCGACGCTGGCTCGGGAATCGGGAATCGGGAATCGGGAATCGGGAATCGGGAATCGGGAATCGGGAATCGGGAATCGGGAATCGGGAATCGGGAATCGAACAGCTGACGCCGCCGCAGGAAGGGATGCAAGCACCCATTCCTGCGGCGGCGTTTTCACCTGGCCGCATTGATGAGCGGACCAGTCGGCTGGCGCGCTGTCTTTCGATCGGTCGGCACCGGCATCGGTAGCGACGAAAACCGGCGCCTGGCGCTGCATGATCGATCGCAACCGGTCATGCAGACACCAGATCCTGCCATTGTCCGCTCGAACGGCTGCTGGCAGACAATCGCCGCTCAGCGCGGCTTGTACAACTCGCTCAGGCGGTCCGGCTTGCCGGGGATACGTTCCAGATGCGGATACAGCAGGCCGCCGTGGTAATCGATGCGCACGGTGTCGTAGCGGTCCAGGCGCTTGACCAGCAGTTCGATCGGCGCGGTGGTGCCCTTGGCCGCCTTGATCGCGTCCTTGATCACCTCGCTGCTGAAGGCGCGGCCGTTGACCGCCACGATGGTGTTGCCGGCGATCAGGCCGGCATTGAAGGCCGGGCCGTCCCAGAGCACATCACCGATGTCGCCAGAGGCTTTCAAGGACACGCCAAGCGAATAGGCCAGGTTGGCGTCCTTGTCGTCGCTCTCGTCGGCCTTGGTGGCCAGATTGGGCTCGTCGTTGTAGACCAGCTTCCAGCCATTGGCCTCGATGCCCCCGTTCAACGAGCCATGCCCGTCCATGCGGCTGCGCAACAGGCTGGCCCAGTCGTAGGCGGCAATGCCGTTGAGCGTGGCGACGATGTCGTCGAAGGTGTACGGGTTGACGTCCCAGTCGCCGTTCTTCATGCCGAAGAACGCCTTGCCGAAATCGTCGATGGAGCGCTTGTTGTTGGTCAGCGCGCGCAGCTTGCTGTCCACTTCCAGCCACATCATCTGGCCGCCGGAATAGTAGTCCTCGCTCATCTGATAGCTGCGGTACGCCTTGGGCCGGCGCATCGACATGGTCGGGTCGTTGGTGGTGTCCTGCACGGTGCGCCAGGCCATGCCGGGGCGCCCGCGCTCATAGCTCGCCGCCACGCCGGCCAGCATCTCGCGCGCCTGGTCCTGCGTCCAAAGGCCCGAACGCGCGGCCATCACTTCGCCCCAGAACTGGGTCTGGCCCTCGTACAGCCACAGCAGGCTGTCGCCCATCGGCACATTGAAGTTTGGCGTGGCCAGGTCGGCACCGCGACGGTACTTGCCGTTCCAGGAGTGGTTGAACTCGTGCGCGAGCAGGTCGCGCCCGGTCCAGCTCTTGTCCCACTCGGTGAAGTACGTCGGCACGCCGCTGTTTTCGCTGGAGCGGTGATGCTCCAGGCCGATGCCACCCAGTTTCTTGGTCAGCGCCAGCAGGAATTCGTAATGATCGAAATGGCGCGCGCCGTAGAGCTTGTCCATCTGCTGCACCAGCGACGCATGCGCCTTGATCTGCTCGGGCTTGGCCTCCAGCGACTTGGCTTCGTCGGCGAACACGTTGAGGTAGACCGGCTGCTTGCCGGCGCTCAGCTCCACGCGCTTGTAGTACTTGCCGGCGAACATCGGCGAATCGACCAGGTCGTCGAAATCGATCGGCTTGAAGGTCACCGTGTCGCCGACGCGGCGGTCGGTTTCCAGTGCCGTGGCATAGCTCCAGCCGGCTGGCAAGGTGACGCTGGCCTGGGCCTTGATGTTGCGTGCGAACACGCCGGCCGGATACAGCGCGGTGGTGTTCCACTGCAGGTTGAGCATCTCCGGGGTCATCATCACCCGGCCCTGGTTGGGGGCCTGCGGCGAGAGGAACTTGAACTCGGCCACCAGCTCGCTGGCGCCCTGCGGCACGTCCACGGTGAAGGCGTACACATCGAACTGGTCGCGCTTCCACGGCACCACCTTGCCATCGACCTTGATCACCAGACCGGCCAGCTTGTCGATCGGCCCGGTCGGCGAGTGATTGCCGGGAATCCACTGCGGATACAGCAGCGTCATCGGGCCGGGCTTGGCCGGCATGGTGGTTTTGACCTTGAAGATGCGGTGGGCCAGATCGGTGGCATCGACGTCGATCTTCAAGGTGCCGTCGAACGGCACGTCCTGCGGCGCAGCGGTTTGTGCGGCCGCAGGCAACGACAGTGCCGCCAGCAGCGACACGGACAACAAGGTGGGGATCTTCATCGCAACTCCGCAGGGACCTGGAACAGGCAAGCCCACGATGCTAAGCGCCTGCCTGCGCTTCCCCCGTATGCCATAGGTCATGCTGCGCGCCGATTCGCACGCAAAAAAAAGCCGCCAGTGACCTGGCGGCTTCGTTCTGTCCGGTATGCGTCGATCCGGCGTGCCGGGATCGGGCGCCGTGCCGTCTCAATGCATCATGTTGACGTTCATGTTGTGCAGCACCCACAGCGAACCCACGATCACGATGCCGATGATCAGCAGCGAGAACAGGCCCACCTGCACGTTGGAACGCTGCTCGGGCGAGCGGTCCATGTGCAGGAAGTACACCATGTGCACCAGCATCTGCACCGCGGCCATCAGCGAGATCACGATGACGGTGACACCCTTGGAGAACGCTCCGCTCATCACCATCGCAAACGGGATGACGGTGAGGATCACGGCCATCACAAAGCCGATCAGGTAGGACTTCAGGCCGCCGGCATGTGCGTCGACAGCGGTTTCATGCGCGTGGTGATTGGCCATTACAGCGCTCCCAGCAGATAGACGACGGTGAACACACCGATCCAGATGATGTCCAGGAAATGCCAGAACAGGCTCAGGCAGGCCAGACGCGTGCTGTTGCGCGGGGTCAGGCCGTTCTTGGAGATCTGGATCACCAGCACTGCCATCCACAACAGGCCGGAGGCCACGTGCAGGCCGTGCGTCCCCACCAGGGTGAAGAAGGCCGACAGGAACGCGCTGCGTCCCGGACCCGCCCCTTCGTGGATCAGATGGTTGAACTCCCAGACTTCCATGCACAGAAAGCCGATGCCCAGCAGCGCGGTGACGCCCAGCCAGGCGTACAGCCCGGTCATGTTGCGCTTGTGCGCGGAAATCATCGCAACGCCGAAGCTCAGGCTGCTGAACAACAGCAGGAAGGTTTCCACCAGCACGAACTTCAGGTCGAACAGCTCCTTGGCCGTCGGTCCGTCCACCGTGGCGCCGGAGAGCACCGCATAGGTGGCGAACAGGCCGGCGAACAGCAGGCAGTCGCTCATCAGGTAGACCCAGAACCCGAAGACGGTGTTGCCACCGGCATCGTGATGTTCGTGGTCGTCGTGGCCGCCCGCGTGGGCGGCGTGGTCTAGCGTGGTCGAGGAAGACATGGTCATACCACCTTCGCGGCCTGCGCCGCATGTTGCTGTTCGAGCAGGGCAAAGCGCGCGTTTTCGATACGCTCCACTTCGTCGGCCGGCACCCAGTAATCGATGTCGTCATCGAAGGTACGGGCGATGAAGCTGCCGATCATGCCGACCAGGCCGACGATGGCCAGCCACCAGATGTGCCAGATCAGACCGAAGCCCATCAGCACGCTGAAGGCGCCGATATACACGCCTGCACCGGTGTTGCGCGGCATGTGGATGGCCTCGTACTTGGACGGACGCACCCAGCCCTTGCCGTTCTGCTTGTCGGCCCAGAACTGATCGCGGTCGTCGATGTGCGGCAGCACGGCGAAGTTGTAGAACGGCGGCGGCGAGGAGGTGGCCCACTCCAGCGTACGGCCATCCCACGGATCGCCCGTGTAGTCCATGTGCTCCTTGCGCTTCCACACGCTGTAACCGATCTGCACCAGGTTCAGGAAGATACCCAGGCCGATGATCGCAGCACCCGCCGCGGCGACATACAGCCACGGCGCCCACTCGGGATGGTTGTAGGTGTTCATGCGACGGGTCATGCCCATGAAGCCGAGCACGTACAGCGGCATGAAGGCCACGAAGAAGCCGATGATCCAGCACCAGAACGAGGCCTTGCCGATCTTCTCGTTGAGCTTGAAGCCGAACGCCTTCGGGAACCAGTAGGTCAGGCCGGCCAGGTAGCCGAACACCACGCCGCCGATGATCACGTTATGGAAGTGCGCGATCAGGAACAGGCTGTTGTGCAGCACGAAGTCCACTGCCGGGATCGCCAGCATCACGCCGGTCATGCCGCCGATGGTGAAGGTGATGATGAAGCCGATCGTCCACAGCACCGGCGAGGTCATGTGCACACGACCGCGGAACATGGTGAACAGCCAGTTGAAGATCTTCACGCCGGTCGGGATCGAGATGATCATCGTCGTGATGCCGAAGAAGGCATTGACGTTGGCACCCGAGCCCATGGTGAAGAAGTGGTGCAACCACACCACGAACGACAGCACGCCGATGCACGAGGTGGCGTAGACCATCGAGGTGTAGCCGAACAGGCGCTTGCGGCTGTAGGTGGCGATCAACTCGGAGAAGATGCCGAACGCCGGCAGGATCAGGATATAGACTTCCGGGTGACCCCAGATCCAGATCAGGTTGACGTACATCATGGCGTTGCCGCCACCGTCATTGGTGAAGAAGTGCGTGCCCAGGTAACGGTCGGCGCCCAGCAGCGCCAGCGCCACGGTCAGGATCGGGAATGCGGCGATGATCAGGATGTTGGTGATCAGCGCGGTCCAGGTGAAGATCGGCATGCGCATCAGGGTCATGCCCGGCGCGCGCATCCGCATGATCGTCACGAAGAAGTTGATGCCGGTCAGCAACGTGCCCAGGCCTGAGACCTGCAGCGCCCAGATGTAGTAGTCGACGCCGACCCCCGGACTGTATTCCAGCCCCGACAACGGCGGATACGCCAGCCAGCCGGTCTGGGCGAATTCGCCGACACCCAGCGAGATGTTGATCAGCGCCGCACCGGCCACGAACAGCCAGAAGCTCAGCGAGTTCAGGAACGGGAACGCCACGTCGCGCGCACCGATCTGCAGCGGCACGATCAGGTTCAACAGGCCGGTCATGAACGGCATGGCCATGAAGAAGATCATGATCACGCCGTGCGCGGTGAAGATCTGGTCGTAGTGATGCGGCGGCAGCACGCCTTCGCCGCCGTTACCCGCCAGCGCCTGCTGGGTGCGCATCATCGCCGCATCGGCGAAGCCGCGCAGCAACATGACCAGCGCCACGATGATGTACATCACGCCGATGCGCTTGTGGTCAACCGAGGTGAACCACTCGTTCCACAGGTAGCCCCACAGCTTGTACTTGGTGATGGCGCCCGCGATGAGCAGGCCGAGCAGGCCTGCACCACCGAGTGCGACCATGATGATCGGCTCGTGGTACGGAACCGCCTCGATCGTAAGTTTGCCTAGCATCACTTGTCTCCAGAAGTGCACATGGCAACCGGCTCTGCAGCCGCTGCCTGATGGTCGCCATGGCCTTTGTTATGGCCCGGACCATTCATGTATTTGTCGACGAGCGAGCGGAACATGCCGTCCTGCACCGACGAGTAGTAGGTGACCGGATACTGTTCCTTGTCGTTGCGATTGGCTGCCAGCACCTGGTACTCGGCGGCGTTCAACGCGGTCGGCGATGCCTTGACCTTGGCCACCCATGCATCGAAGCCGGCCTGATCGACGGCATGCGCCTTGAAGCTCATCTTCGAGAAACCGTGACCGCTGTAGTTGGTCGACAGGCCGAAGTATTCGCCCGGCTCGTTGGCCACCAGGTGCAGCTTGGTTTCCATGCCGGCCATCGCGTAGATCATCGTGCCCAGGTGCGGGATGAAGAACGAATTCATCACCGTGTCGGAGGTGATCTTGAAGTTCAGCGGCGTATGCACCGGGAAGGCGATTTCGTTGACCGTGGCGATGTTCTGGTCCGGGTAGATGAACATCCACTTCCAGTCCAGCGACACCGCTTCGATGGTGATCGGCTTGACGTCCGAATCCAGCGGCCGGTACGGGTCCAGCGCGTGCGAGGAGCGCCAGGTCAGCACCGCCAGCACCAGGATGATCACGCACGGGATCGACCACACCACCACCTCGATCGCGGTGGAGTGCGACCAGTCCGGCTCGTAGCGTGCCTTCGTGTTGGACGCGCGGTATTTCCACGCGAACGCAATCGTCATCACGATCACCGGGATGACCACGATCAGCATCAGCACGACCGAGGTGATCAGCAGCTGCTTCTCGTCGTGGCCGATCTGGCCTTTCGGATTGAGAATGGCCGAACTGCAGCCTGCCAACAGCAGGAACGGCAGCATCAGGCCTGGACGAAGTACACGCCCGAGATGTTTCAACGGAATCATCGGTCGATCCAAGTGCGAAGGAACGCCAGCCTCGTTCGTCGTATCCAGGTGGAACTTGTCCTGACGGCACGCTTCCTGAAGGAAGGTGGCCACGCAGACCGAAGACACGAGTTAGCTCCCTGATTTTAGACTTTGCTGCACCTGCACGAAACCCATCGGCAATGATCTGTCGCAATTAATGCGCACAAAACTGTGCGACATGTTGTCGCAGCGCTGCGCAGGACGACAAAGACGCAGCCGCGGCCATCGATTGCGGACGCCACGATGTGTGGCGTATATGGCCGGGCCAGCGGCAAGATGCGCGTGCTTCGGCCCAAACGCAGCTGGGCCGACCAATGGTCGACCCAGTGTTGAAGCAATGGTGCCGGAAATAGGAATCGAACCTACGACCTACGCATTACGAATGCGCCGCTCTACCAACTGAGCTATTCCGGCGAGCCGTGCATTGTAGGAGCGGAGCCGGTGCCCGGTCAATCGCCGCCAGGCGCCGCACTACGTATCCCGGCCCCGGACCTGTGGACCATGGCCGGCGGAGGGCGACCACCTGCAGCTGCGAAGCAGCCGGGCTTGCCGCAGGGACCCGCCACCGCAAGCAGCCCGGAGCGCCCGCTGTCAGCTGACCAGGCGCAACCGCAATTCCTTGGGGAGCGCGAACACCATCGATTCCGGCTCGCCTTCCAGCTCCGACACACTGCTGGCGCCCAGCTCGCGTAACCGCGCCAGCACGCCATCGACCAGCACCTGCGGCGCGGAGGCGCCGGCGGTCAGGCCGATGTGCTGCTTGCCCACGATCCAGGCCGGGTCGATCTCGCTGGCGTTGTCGATCAGGTAGGACTCCACCCCGTCGCGCCGGGCCAGCTCGCTGAGGCGATTGGAATTGGAGCTGTTGGGCGAACCGACCACCAGCACCAGATCGCATTGGCGCGCGAGATCGCGCACCGCGTCCTGGCGGTTCTGGGTGGCGTAGCAGATATCGTCGTGGCGCGGCCCCTGCATGGCCGGGTAGCGCGCACGCAGGGCCTCGATGATGCCCATGGTGTCGTCCACCGACAGCGTGGTCTGGGTGGTGTAGGCAATGTTCTCCGGCTGGCGGATCTGCAGCGTGGAAACCTGCTCGATGTCCTCGACCAGATAGATCGTGCCCGCGCCGCGTTCGCGGCTCCACTGCCCCATCGTACCTTCCACCTCCGGGTGTCCGGCGTGGCCGATCAGCACCACGTCGCGGCCGGCCCGGCAATGCCGCGCCACCTCGAAATGCACCTTGGTCACCAGCGGGCAGGTTGCGTCGAACACCTTCAGCCCGCGGCGCTCGGCTTCCTGGCGCACCGCCTGCGAGACGCCGTGTGCGCTGAAGATCACCGTGGCGTTGTCCGGCACCTCGTCCAGCTCTTCGACGAAGACCGCGCCGCGCTGCTTGAGGTCGTCGACCACGAAGCGGTTGTGCACCACTTCATGGCGCACATAGATCGGCGCGCCCAGCGTTTCGATCGCGCGCTTGACGATCTCGATCGCACGGTCGACACCGGCACAGAAACCACGGGGATTGGCGAGCAGGACATCCATGGCGGGCATTCTACGGGAATGGGGAATGGAGGATGGAACCGGGCGATGCCGGTACGCCGCGACTTCAGCGACGATTCCTACTTCCGGATCCCCGCCTCCCGCTTGCCGGACCTGTCGAACAGGCCGAATACCGCGATGCCGATGGCGCCGCCCACGATCGCCGAGTCGGCGATGTTGAACGCAGGCCAGGTGTGGCTGCCGATATACCACTGGATGAAATCGACCACGTGGCCGTGCATCAGGCGGTCGATCACGTTGCCGATCGCCCCGCCGATCACCAGCGCATACGGCACCGCGCTGCGCCATTCGCCGCGCGCGGTGCGCGAGAGCCAGAATGCCAGCAGCCCGCTGATGCCCACTGCCAGCGCAGTGAAGAACCACAGCTGCCAGCCGCCGGCATCGCTCAGGAAGCTGAAGGCCGCGCCGGTGTTGTAGGTGCGGTACCAGTTCCAGAAGCCGTCGATCACCGGCACCGGGGTGTACTCGGGCAGGCTGGACAGCACCCAGGCCTTGCTCCACTGGTCCAGCCCGACCACCAGTGCCGACAGCAGCAACCAGATCAGGGCGGAGGGTTTGGGGCGTTGACTCATGTCGAAAGATCGCAGTTGGTGGTGACTTCTCCGACGCCGGAGAAGATGCCTGAATGGCGTTGGGGATGGCGGTGAGCAGAACAAAAGCTGAAAGACAGGCAGGCAAGGATGGCATGGACGTCCGGGCCAGCCGCCCTGCCCCGCATTGCCGCGTGCGCCACGCTTCAGCAAGCGAGGGACTGCGGCGCCGGGGCCATCTACGACAGCGGTGAATGCCGATGAGCTCGCGCGCAGGCGCACGCCCGGCCCATCCGGGTCTCGATCACGCGTGGCAGGATCGGCCCGCCACACGCAATCATGCGCACCCCATCAGAACCAGCGACGCTCCTCGCCGGGGCCTTCGATATTGCTGACGCAGCGGCTGCACAGTTCCGGGTGACGCGGATCGCTGCCCACGCTGGCCTGGTGGTGCCAGCAGCGCGCGCACTTGGCCTTGCTGGTCGGCTGCGCGCTGACGAAGATGTCGTCGGTGCTGGCCGCGGTGACGGTGACATCGCCACTGATGAACAGGAAGCGCAGCTCCTCGGCCAGCGGCTGCCAACGCGCGGCAGTCTGTGCATCGGCAGCCACGGTGATCTCCGCTTCCAGCGCCGCACCGATCGCGCCATTGGCACGCATCGGCTCCAGCACCTTGGCCACCTGCTCGCGCAAGGCCAGCAGCTTGTCGACATCCGCACCGGTCAATGCAGCATCGGCCGGCAGCGGCGCCAGGCCGTCGTACCAGGTGGCGAACAGCACGTTATCGGTGTGCTTGCCCGGCAGGTAGCCCCACAGCTCTTCGGCGGTGAAGCTCAGCACCGGTGCGATCCAGCGCACGAACGCCTCGGCCACGTGATACATCGCGCTCTGCGCCGAACGGCGGCCGCGTGCATCCTCGGCCATCGTGTACAGACGGTCCTTGGTCACGTCCAGATACAGCGAGCCCAGATCCACGCTGCAGAAATTCAGCAGCGCCTGCACGATCTCGGCAAAGTCGTAGCGCGCATACGCGGCGACGATCTTCTCCTGCAGCTCGTGCGCGCGATGCACGATCCAGCGGTCCAGCAGCACCATGTCGTCCAGCGCCACCAGATGCTGCAGCGGATCGAAGCCATGCAGGTTGCCGAGCAGGAAGCGCGCGGTATTGCGCAGGCGACGGTACGCGTCGGCATTGCGCTTGAGGATTTCCTGCGACAGCGACATCTCGTTGCTGTAATCGGCCGAGGCGATCCACAGGCGCAGGATGTCCGCACCCAGGGTCTTCATGATGTCCTGCGGCTCGATGCCGTTACCCAGCGACTTGGACATCTTGCGGCCGTGCTCGTCCACGGTGAAGCCGTGGGTCAGGCACTGCTTGTACGGCGCCGCCCTGTCCATCGCCACGCCGGTCAGCAGCGAGGACTGGAACCAGCCACGGTGCTGGTCGGAGCCTTCCAGGTACAGGTCGGCCGGCTTGGGCAGGCCGCGGTCCACCAGCACCGCCTCGTGGGTCACGCCGGAGTCGAACCACACATCCAGGATGTCGGTGATCTTGTCGTAGTCGGCAGCCTCATCGCCCAGCAGTTCGGCCGCGTCCAGCGTGTACCACACGTCCACGCCGCCCAGCTCCACGCGGTCGGCGACCTGGCGCAGCAGCTCGGTGCTGCGCGGATGCGGCTCGCCGGTTTCGCGATGCACGAACAAGGCGATCGGCACGCCCCAGGTGCGCTGGCGCGAAATCGTCCAGTCCGGACGCCCGTCGACCATGCCGGCGATGCGTGCCTGGCCCCAGGACGGATACCAATGCACGTTGTCGATGGCCGCCAGCGCATCGGCGCGCAGGTTGGCCTGCTCCATCGAGATGAACCACTGCGGCGTGGCACGGAACGCGATCGGCGTCTTGTGCCGCCAGCAATGCGGATAGCTGTGCTCCATCTTGCTGGCCGCCAGCAACACGCTGGTGTCGCGCAGCGCCTCGATGAGGATGTCGTTGGCCTTCCAGATGTGCAGCCCGGCCAGCACGGTCTCGCCCAGCGGCGGCGTCGACGGCAGGTACACGCCGCGCCCGTCCACCGGGTTGATCTGCGCAGCGCCATAGCGCTCGAGCAGGCCGTACTGCTTGGAGACCTGGTAGTCCTCCTGGCCATGGCCCGGTGCGGTGTGCACCGCGCCGGTACCGTCCTCGGCCGACACGTGGTCGCCCAGCAACAGCGGGATTTCGCGCTCGGCATAGAACGGGTGGTTCAGCAGCATCTGCTCCAGCGCCGCACCCTTGGCATGCCCGTGCACCACCACCGTGTCCACGCCGTAGCGCGCCAGCGCCTTGCCGGCCAGGGCTTCGGCCACCACCAGCCAGCGCGGCTGGCCGCGATCGGCGGGGCCTTCGACCAGCACGTAGTCCAGGTCCGCGCCCAGGCTCACCGCCAGCGACGCCGGCAGCGTCCACGGGGTGGTGGTCCAGATCGGCACCGCCACGCCCACGTCCGCCGGCAGGCTCGCGCCGAATGCAGCAGCCACGGCCGCCGGATCGCGCGCCGGATAGGCGATATCCACCGTCGGCGACACCTTGTCGGCGTATTCGATCTCGGCCTCGGCCAGCGCCGAGCCACAGTCGAAGCACCAATGCACCGGCTTGACGCCGCGGGTCAGATGGCCGTTGTCGACCACCTTGGCCAGCGCACGGATCTCGTTGGCCTCGAAGCGGAAATCCAGCGTCTTGTACGGGTTGTCCCAGTCGCCGATCACGCCCAGGCGCTTGAAGTCGCGCCGCTGCAGGTCGATCTGCTCGGTGGCGTATTCACGGCACTTCTGGCGGAATTGCGCCGCATCCAGCTTCACGCCGACCTTGCCGTACTTTTTCTCGATCGCGATCTCGATCGGCAGGCCGTGGCAGTCCCAACCCGGGATGTAGGGCGCATCGAAGCCAGCCAGGTACTTCGACTTGACGATGATGTCCTTGAGGATCTTGTTGACCGCGTGGCCCAGATGGATCTGGCCATTGGCATACGGCGGGCCGTCGTGCAGCACGAACAGCGGGCGCCCGGCCGCATTGGCGCGCAGTTGCGCGTACAGCCCCTCGCGCTCCCAGCGCTCCAGCATCGCCGGCTCGCGCTTGGGCAGGTCGCCGCGCATCGGGAATTCCGTCGCGGGCAGATGGAGAGTGGCTTTGTAGTCTTGGGTCACAGGTCTCTACCGTTGCGCTGCGTTGTCTGAAGTGTCTGCACTTACATGTGCAGACGTTTGCGAGGAACTCGCGTGTCCATTGTCCGCACACGGATGTGCGGGCTCCTGCGAGGGACTCGCATCATAGGCGGGCTGTTGCGAGGAATTCGCGTGTGTCGCAGAAACTGCATGCCTGTCCAGCACCGCACGCGCCTGCTCGGCATCGCGGTGCATCTGCACCGTCAGCGCGTCCAGGCCGTCGAACTTCTCTTCGTCACGCAGCTTGGCGACGAATTCGACGGCGATATGCCGGCCATACAGATCGCCCTGGAAGTCGAACAGGTGCGCCTCCAGCAGCGGCTCCACGCCGGCCACCGTCGGCCGCGTGCCGAAGCTGGAGACCGACGGCCACGGCCGCTCGGCCACACCATGCACCCAGGTCGCGTAAATACCCGACAGCGCCGGCGTGCGGGGAAACCGCAGATTGGCGGTCGGATAGCCCAACGTGCGTCCAAGCTGCTTGCCGCGCACCACCCGCCCGCCAATGGCATACGGCCGGCCAAGCAATTGCCCGGCGTGCGCGAACTCGCCTGCACCCAGCAGCTCGCGGATGCGCGTGGCCGAGATGCGCTCACCGTGCAGATGCACCGGCGCGATTTCGCCCGCTTCGAAACCGTAGTGCGCACCGAGCGCGCGCAGAAGACCGATATCGCCACCACGCCGATGGCCGAAACGGAACTCCGGGCCGATCCAGACCTCCTTGGCGCATAGCCGGCCGACCAGGGCCAGCCGCACGAAATCCTCGGCGCTCATCGCCGACAGGCGGCCGTCGAAACGGATCATGCCCACGCTGTCGGCACCGAAGCCGTGCAGCCCTTCGATCTTGGCGCGGGCCAGGGTCAGCCGGGGCGGCGGCGCGGCCGGGGCGAAAAATTCGCGCGGCAGCGGCTCGAAGCTCACCGCCACCGCCGGCACGCCCAGCGCGCGCGCGCGCGCGACTGCGTGCTGCACCAATGCCCGATGCCCCAGGTGCAGGCCATCAAAGGCGCCGATGCAGACCACGCTTCCGTGCGGGAACAGCGTCCCGCCCTCGACGTCTCTAAACAGCCTGCTCATTCCTCGATCCAAACAGATGCCGGCCTGCCGGCCGACCCTCGTTGATGCATAACCCGCAAGTATAGCCGTGCCTGTCAACCCGCATGGGCGCGGCCGGGCCGGTGCCGCGCCAGCTGCGTCCCGGAAGCGGCCAGGCGATTGCGCGCCCGCCTGGCCCGGCATCAACCCCCACCGTCTGACCGATGGCTCTGCACCCGCTCGGCCAGCCTGGCAGGCGACTAGCCTTCGCGCAGATGCCGCGGCCGCAAACCGAGCGCCACCTGCGCCACCAGATACGTCGTCCCGCCGCTACCGACCAGCACTGCCAGCCAGCCGATGCGATCCCACTTGTCCATCACGGTGAACGATGGCAGCCACCACAGCAGGCTCAACAGCACCGCCACCATCGCCGCGCACGCCAGCAGCAGGCGCAGCGCATAGCCGGTCCAACCCGGCCGGCGCTGGTAGACGCCGGACTTGCCCAGCCAGTACCACAGCAAGCCCAGGTTGAGGTAACTCGACAGCGCGCTGGCAATGCCCAGCGCCAGATGCAGACCCGGCTGCTTGCCCAGCGCCTGCATCACGCCCTGCGCCTTGAGCTCGGGCGGCACCATGACCTGGTAGACCACCGCCAGCAACGCGAAGTTGAACACCATGTTGGCGATCAACGCCGCCACGCCGGCCCGCACCGGGGTACGGGTGTCCTGGCGGGCGTAGAAGGCCGGCAGCAGCACCTTGAGCATGGCGTAAGCCGGCAGGCCGAAGCTCAGGCCATAGACCGACATCGCGGTCATCCGCGTATCGAAGGCAGTGAACTGACGGTACTGGAACAAGGTCGCCACCAGCGGCTCGGCCAGCAGCAGCAAGCCGAGCATTGCCGGCACTGCGATCAACAGCGTGGTGCGGAACCCCCAGTCCAGCGCGCCGGAGAACGCGCTGCGGTCGGTCTTGACGTGATGGCGCGCCAGCGCCGGCAGGATCACCGTGCCCAGCGCCACCCCGAACACGCCCAGCGGCAGCTCCAGGAAGCGGTCGGCCAGCGACAGCCACGACTGCGAGCCATCAGCCAGGCGCGCGGCGATGACCGTGTCCAGCATCAGGTTGATCTGCGCAATCGACGAACCGAACAGGGTCGGGATCATCAAGGTCAGCACCTTGCGCACGTCCGGATGCATCCAGCCCCAGCGCGGCAGCGTCAGCAGATCGATGCCTCTCAACGCCGGCAGCTGAAACAGCAACTGCAGCGCACCGGCCACCAGCACCGCCCAGCCCAACGCCAGGATCGGCACCTCCAGCCGCGGCGCCAGCCACAGGGCACCGGCGATCATGCACAGGTTGAGGATCACCGGCGTCAGTGCCGGAATCGCAAACCGCTGAAAGCTGTTGAGCGCCCCGCCCGCCAGCGCGGTCAACGACACGAACAGCAGAAACGGAAACGTCAGCCGCAGCAGATCCACCAGCAGGCCGTACTTGTCCGGATCGGTGGCCGCGCCATCGGAAAACACCGATGCCAGCTGCGGGGTGAAGATCAGCCCCAGTGCGGTGATCACAAGCAACATCCCACCCAGCGTGCCGGACACCCGCGACATCAGCTCGCGCAGGTCCGCATGCGGGCGGGTTTCCTTGACTTCGGTGAACACCGGCACGAAGGCGGTGGCGAACGAGCCCTCGGCGAACAGGCGACGCAGGAAATTGGGGATCCGGAACGCCACCCAGAACGCGTCGGTCACCGCATTGGCGCCAAAGGTGGTGGAGATCGCCTGGTCGCGGATCAGGCCCAATACCCGCGACACCATGGTCATACTGCTGAATGAGAGCAGGCCTCTCAACATGCCGGGCTTGCTCACGCAGCCTCCCTCTTGACAACTGACTTGACGTACATAACTAAGCCCATCATACTTTCCCGCTTGCTTTTTCCACTACACCGATTTTTCAGGAACCCACCACCGTGGCCAATATCAAGTCCGCCAAGAAGCGCGCCAAGCAGACCGTTGTGCGCAATGAGCGCAACACGGGCCAGCGTTCGATGCTGCGCACCGCCGTCAAGAAGGTGATCAAGGCCCTTGACGCCAACGATGCTGCAGGCGCCGAAGCTGCTTTCGCCGTCGCTCAGCCCATCCTCGACCGTTTCAGCGCCCGTGGCCTGATTCACAAGAACAAGGCTGCGCGTCACAAGAGCCGTCTGACCGCTCGCATCAAGGCCATCAAGGCCGCGTAAGCGCGCCGTGTCGGCATCACCGCAGGCCTGGCTTGCGGTGGCATAGAAAAACCCGGCCTTGGCCGGGTTTTTTGTGTGCCTGCGCATGCGCTCAGCCGGCATTGCGTGCCTCGAGCTCGTCCTCGCGCTGACGGTCGAAGAACGCCATGACGTCCTTCATGATCGGGAAGGTGCCATCGCGACCCAGCGCCGAGACCAGATACCACGGCGCGGTCCAGCCCAGTTCGGCCACGATCGTCTCGGCCGCGGCGCGCGCCTCGTCCTCGAACATCAGGTCGGCCTTGTTGAGCACCAGCCAGCGCGGCTTCTTCAGCAATTCGGGATCGTGACGCTCCAGCTCGCGCTCGATGGTGCGCACCTGGTCCACCGGTGACGCCTCCACACCACCATCCATCGGCGAGATGTCCACCAGATGCAGCAGCAGGCGGGTGCGCTGCAGATGGCGCAGGAACTGCGTGCCCAGCCCGGCACCGTCGGCCGCGCCCTCGATCAGGCCCGGCACGTCGGCGATGACGAAGCTGCGATACGCCTCGACACTGACTACGCCCAGATTCGGATACAGGGTGGTGAACGGATAGTCGGCCACCTTCGGGGTCGCCGAGGACACCGCGCGGATCAGCGTGCTCTTGCCCGCGTTGGGAAAGCCTAGCAGGCCGACGTCGGCCAGCAGCTTCAGCTCCAGCTTGAGCAAGCGCTCCTCGCCCTCTTCACCGGTGGTGGACTGGCGCGGCGCACGGTTGACCGAGCTTTTGAAATGCATGTTGCCCAGGCCGCCCTTGCCGCCCTTGGCCACCAGCAGGCGATCGCCATGCTGGGTCAGGTCGCCGATGACTTCGTCGGTCTGCACGTTCATCACCACGGTGCCGACCGGCACCACGATGATGCGGTCTTCGCCACCCTTGCCGTAGGCCTGGCGGCCCATGCCGTTCTCGCCGCGCTGTGCCTTGAAGGTGCGCTCATGCCGGAAGTCGACCAGCGTATTGACGTTCTCGTCGGCCACGATCCACACGCTGCCGCCGTTGCCGCCATCACCGCCGTCGGGCCCGCCGAGCGGGATGAACTTCTCGCGGCGAAAGCCGACACAGCCATTGCCGCCATTGCCGGCACTGACCAGGATTTCTGCTTCGTCGACTAACTTCATGAGATTTGAGATTCGTAATTTGGGATTGGTAACACCACCGCAGGACGCCGCTAGGCCGCTGCGGAAACAGCAGGAAGCAGCGGTATCAGGACTATCGAGATCCGCCGTTGCGAATCCCCAATCCCGAATCCCCACTCCCGGCCGTCAAACGAAAAACCCCGCAAAAGCGGGGCTTTCCGTCTCGTCCACCGGGCAGCGATGCCTGGCGGACTGGCCTGCATGGAGCGGGCGATTACGCCTCGGCAACCACGCTGACGGTACGACGCTTCTTCGGGCCCTTGGTGGAGAACTCCACCTTGCCGTCGACCAGCGCAAACAGCGTGTGGTCACGGCCGAGGCCGACGCCGGCGCCCGGATGAAACTGGGTGCCGCGCTGACGCACGATGATGTTGCCGGCATCGATGGCCTGGCCACCGAAAATCTTCACACCCAGGTACTTCGGGTTGGAATCGCGACCGTTGCGCGAGGAACCTACGCCTTTTTTATGTGCCATGACTGGTTCTCCTTTACTTCTTATCGCCACCGGCAATGCCGGTGATCTCGATTTCGGTGTAGTACTGACGGTGTCCCTGACGCTTCATGTGGTGCTTGCGGCGACGGAACTTGATGATGCGCACCTTATCGGCGCGGCCATGGGCCACGACCTTGGCGGTGACCGAGGCGCCCTTCAGCGCATCGCCCAGCTTGATGCCATCGCTATCGCCCAGCATCAGGACGGTGTCGAACTTGATCTCGTTGCCAGCTTCGACTTCGAGCTTTTCCACGCGGAGCGTTTCGCCCTGCGCGACGCGGTATTGCTTACCGCCGGTTACCAGAACTGCGTACATGACCAGGTTTTCCTCTGTAGTTATTATGGTCGCACTGACGTGCCCTAGGGCAGACAGGAGCGGGATTGTACGGGCTGACGGGGTTTGGGGTCAACCTGCCGGGCGCCGGGCCGCAGCCATGCCCGATTCGCCCGTGCAACGCATCATCCGGCCGCCACAGCGGCCCGGTCAGACTGGCATTTGGGGCAATTGCCCTCACCTAGGTCGGCGGGTAGGCTGATCGACTGCCACTCATTCCTGCTGAGCACGCTCGCACCACTGCCGGTTCGCCGGCCCGACATCGGATCCCCCATGGCGATGGATTTCATCCGCATCCGCGGCGCGCGGACGCACAACCTCAAGAACATCGACCTCGACCTGCCTCGCGACAAGCTGATCGTGATCACCGGCCTGTCCGGCTCGGGCAAGTCGTCGCTGGCGTTCGACACCATCTATGCGGAGGGTCAGCGCCGCTACGTCGAGTCGCTGTCGGCGTATGCGCGCCAGTTCCTCAGCGTGATGGAAAAGCCGGACCTGGACCACATCGAAGGCCTGTCCCCGGCGATCTCGATCGAACAGAAATCGACCTCGCACAACCCCCGTTCCACGGTCGGCACCATCACCGAGATCTACGACTACCTGCGCCTGCTGTACGCGCGTGTCGGCCAGCCGCGTTGCCCCGATCATGGTTTCCCGCTGGAGGCGCAGACCGTCAGCCAGATGGTCGACCACATGCTCACGCAGGACCAGGAGCAGCGTTACATGCTGCTGGCGCCGGTGATCCGCGAGCGCAAGGGCGAACATGCGCAGGTCTTCGAGCAACTGCGCGCGCAAGGCTTCGTGCGCGTGCGCGTGGATGGCGAGTTGTACGAGATCGACGCGGTGCCGCCATTGGCGCTGCGCCAGAAGCACACCATCGAGGCGGTGATCGACCGCTTCCGGCCGCGCGAGGACATCAAGCAACGGCTGGCGGAAAGCTTCGAGACCGCGCTCAAGCTCGGCGAAGGCATGGTCGCGGTGCAGTCGCTGGACGACCCGGCCGCCGCGCCGCACCTGTTCTCGTCCAAGTACAGCTGCCCGGTCTGCGATTACTCGCTGCCGGAGCTGGAGCCGCGGCTGTTTTCGTTCAACGCACCGGTGGGCGCCTGCCCGAGCTGCGATGGCCTGGGCGTGGCCGAGTTCTTCGACCCGGATCGCGTCGTGGTGCATCCGGAGCTGTCGCTGTCGGCCGGCGCGGTGCGTGGCTGGGATCGGCGCAACGCCTATTATTTCCAGCTGATCGCCTCGCTGGCCAAGCACTACAAGTTCGACGTGGATGCGGTGTGGAATTCGCTGCCGGCCAAGGTGCGCCAGGCAGTGCTGTTCGGCAGCGGCGATGAGGTGATCAGCTTCACCTACTTCACCGATGCGGGCGGTCGCACCACGCGCAAGCACCGGTTCGAAGGCATCCTGCCGAACCTGGAACGCCGTTACCGCGAAACCGAATCGCCGGCCGTGCGCGAGGAGCTGAGCAAGTACGTCAGCCAGCAGCCCTGCCCGGCCTGCAACGGCACGCGACTGAATCGTGCCGCGCGCAACGTGTTCGTGGCCGACCGCCCGCTGCCCGAACTGGTGGTGCTGCCGGTCAACGAGGCGCTGAGCTTTTTCCGTGGCTTGTCGCTGCCGGGCTGGCGCGGCGAGATCGCCAGCAAGATCGTCAAGGAGATCGGCGAGCGGCTGGGCTTCCTGGTCGATGTCGGCCTGGATTACCTGACGCTGGAGCGCAAGGCCGACACCCTGTCCGGCGGCGAGGCGCAGCGCATTCGCCTGGCCAGCCAGATCGGTGCCGGCCTGGTCGGGGTGATGTACGTGCTGGACGAGCCGTCGATCGGCCTGCATCAGCGCGACAACGAACGCCTGCTCGGCACGCTGACGCGGCTGCGCGACCTGGGCAACACCGTCATCGTCGTCGAGCACGACGAGGACGCGATCCGCCTGGCCGACTACGTGCTGGATATCGGCCCCGGCGCCGGCGTGCACGGTGGCGAGATCTGCGCGCAGGGCACGCTGCAGGACATCCTGGATGCGCCCGGCTCGCTGACCGGCCAGTACCTGTCGGGAAAGCGCCGCATCGAGATCCCCAAGCAGCGCCACAAGCCCAACCCGAAGATGATGCTGCATCTGCGCGGGGCCACCGGCAACAACCTGAAGAATGTCGATCTGGACATTCCGGCCGGCCTGCTGACCTGCATCACCGGCGTGTCCGGCTCGGGCAAGTCCACGCTGATCAACGACACCCTGTTTTCGCTGGCCGCCAACGAGATCAACGGCGCCTCGCATCCGGTGGCCGCGCATCGCGAGGTCGAGAACCTGGATCTGTTCGACAAGGTCGTGGATATCGACCAGTCGCCGATCGGGCGCACCCCGCGCTCCAATCCGGCCACCTATACCGGCATGTTCACGCCGTTGCGCGAGTTGTTCGCGCAGGTGCCGGAAGCGCGCGCGCGCGGGTATTCGCCGGGCCGTTTCAGCTTCAACGTGCGCGGCGGACGCTGCGAGGCCTGCCAGGGCGATGGCCTGATCAAGGTGGAGATGCACTTCCTGCCCGACGTCTACGTGCCCTGCGATGTCTGCCACGGCAAGCGCTACAACCGCGAGACGCTGGAGATCCGCTACAAGGGTTTCAACATCAGCGACGTGCTGCAGATGACCGTCGAGGACGCGCTGCGGCTGTTCGAGCCGGTGCCGTCGATCGCGCGCAAGCTGGAAACGCTGGTGGATGTGGGCCTGAGCTACATCAAGCTGGGCCAGAGCGCCACCACGCTGTCCGGCGGTGAGGCGCAGCGCGTCAAGTTGTCCAAGGAGCTGTCGCGCCGCGATACCGGACGCACCCTGTACATCCTCGACGAGCCGACCACCGGCCTGCACTTCCACGACATCGAGGCGCTGCTCGGCGTGCTGCACAAGCTGCGCGACGAGGGCAACACGGTGGTGGTGATCGAACACAACCTGGACGTGATCAAGACCGCCGACTGGATCGTGGACCTGGGCCCGGAAGGCGGCCATCGTGGCGGCAGCATCCTGGTCTCCGGCACGCCGGAAGATGTGGCTGCGCACAAGGCGTCCTACACCGGACAGTTCCTGGCCAAGATGCTGCCGTCGGTGAAGGCGCGCGAGACCCGGCCGGCGGCGATGGCCAACAAGCCCGACGCGCGTCCGCCACGCAAGGTCAAACCGGAGAAGGTGGCGAAAGTCGCCAAGTCCGCCACCAAGAAAACCGCGAAGAAGAAGGCAAGCTGATGAGCGAAGAGCACAAGGTGTTGGCACGCATCCCGATCAGCGTGCGCTGGCGCGACATGGACAGCATGGGCCATGTCAACAACGCCAAGTACATTTCGTATCTGGAAGAAGCGCGCGTGCGCTGGATGCTGGGCGTGCAAGGCGTGTCGATGACCGACCGTATCGCGCCGGTGGTCGCCGCCACCAACGTCAACTACAAGCGCCCGCTGGTATGGCCGAACGACATCCTGGTGGAACTGTTCGTCGAGCGCCTGGGCAGCAGCAGCATCACCATCGGCCACCGCATCCTCGACCAGAAGGACGAGGGCGTGCTGTATTCCGATGGCAACGTGGTGGTGGTGTGGATCGATACGCAGACCGGCAAGAGCGCATCGCTGCCGGACGCAGTACGCGCCGCCAGCAGCTGAGATTTGCCAGTTGCGCGCTGGATCTCCGGCGCCAGACAGCGACGGCGGCTCTCCCGGGAGCCGCCGTTTTTGTTTGCAGCGATCCTGTCATGCCGCTGCGTGATATCACCGACAGGCCGCGTGATCGGGAACGGACCGACACAATGAAGTGACAGCCTGCTCGCCACCACGCATCGCGTTTAATCGGCTACATCGCGCAGTGGGCTCTGCAAGGACTGCAGCCTGCGAGGCTACAGCCTCGCTCAGCCACGCCCTGCGCGCGGTTACGCCCCCGGCGCGCGCTTGCGCGCCTGCAGCGTGGTCTTGATCTGGCGGCCATCCTGCAGGGTGAAGGTCACCGGCACCTGCGCGCCTTCCTGCAGCGGCGCACGCGCTTCCATCAGCATCAGATGCAGACCGCCCGGCGCAAGCGGGACCGACCTGCCGGCCGGCAACGCCAGCTCCGGCACCGCGCGCATGCGGCTGACACCGTTGGTCTGCGTGGTCTCGTGGATGGACACATCGGCAAACGCGCTGCTCCTGGCCGCGGTGACCTTCGACGGCTGCGCACAGCCGTTGTGGAACTGCCCGAATCCCGCTGCCATGCCCATGCCACCAGGCGGCGGAATGCGGATCCAGCCGTCCTTGAACTCGGGCAGGCACTGCGCGCCAGCGCCTGCACTTGCCAGTACCACCAACGCACCCAGCAGCAGGCGTCCCTGCATGCGCCGCCTGCTTCGACTGCCGTCTATCATGACCCAACCTCCAGGAGCCCCGAATGAGCATCCAGATCTTAGACCATGGCCGTCTTCGCGAAATCCGTCTGGCGCGCCCGCCGGTCAATGCACTGGACAGCGCGTTGTGCCAAGCGCTGAGCGTTGCGGTGCAGCAGGCCGGCGAGGAGACCGACGGCATCGTGCTGTCGGGTAGCGAGCGGATCTTTTCCGGTGGCATGGACGTGCCGCACCTGCTGGCGCACGGCACCGACCGCGCCGCGTTGCTGGCCAGCTGGACGGCCTTCTTCGAGGCCGCACAGGCGCTGGCCAACAGCCGCGTGCCGGTGGTGGCGGCCATCGGCGGGCATGCGCCGGCCGGCGGCTGTGTGCTGGCGCTGTGCTGCGACTACCGGGTGATGGCGCGCAGCGCCGATACCGCCAGGCCCTATGCGATCGGCTTGAACGAGGTGCAGGTGGGCCTGGCCGCACCGGAAGGCATCCAGCGCCTGTTGCGCCGCGTGGTCGGTGCGCACCGCGCCGAGCGCCTGCTGATCTCCGGCCAGTTGCTGCCTGCCGAACAGGCGGTCACGATCGGCCTGGTCGACGAACTTGTCGATGGCGACCTGGTCACCGCCCGCGCGGTGGCCTGGCTGCAGGAGCTGCAGCAGCTGCCACGCCAGCCGATGCTGACCACGCGCGCGATTGCGCGGGCCGATCTGCGCGCGGCGCTGGCGCCGGAGCTGATCCAGCTGGAGCGCTTTGTCGACGGCTGGTACGCGCCCGATGCGCAGGCTGCCTTGCACGGCCTGGTCGCGCGGCTGCAGAAGACCTGAGCCGGCGCCCGGCACGGCGCGCACGGGCGGCCCGCTATAATCGCGGTCCGTCGCACGCCCAGGCCAGCCCCTTGTCCGCCACTGCTGAACCCGTCGTCTCCGAACTGATCAGCCTGCTGTCGCTGGAGCGCCTGGAAGACAACCTGTTCCGCGGCCAGAGCCGCGATATCGGTACCAAGTACGTGTTCGGCGGGCAGGTGCTGGGCCAGGCGCTGGCGGCCGCGCAGGCCACCGTGGACAACGGCCGCCAGGCGCATTCCCTGCATGCTTATTTCCTGCGCGCCGGCAACATCGACCACCCGATCGTCTACGACGTCGACCGCACCCGCGATGGCGGCAGTTTTTCGGTGCGCCGGGTCACCGCGATCCAGCACGGCAAGGTGATCTTCTTCTGCGCGGCCTCGTTCCAGCAGCGCGAGGACGGCGCCGAGCATCAGTCGGTGATGCCGGTGGTGCCGCCGCCCGAAGACATCGAACCCACTCCGCCATTGGCAGCGGAGGTGCTGGAGAAACTGCCTGCCAAGGTGCAGCGCTGGCTGTCGCGTGGCGGCCCGTTCGAGTTTCGCCATGTCTTCCCGCGCGACGAACTCAGGCCGCCCAAGCGCCCGCCGTTCCAGCAGATGTGGCTGCGCCTGAGCGACCCGGTCGGCGACGACGTGGGCCTGCACCAGGCCTTGCTGGCGTATGCCTCGGATTTTCAGCTGCTGGGCACCTCCACGTTTCCGCACGGCATCAGCTACTACACGCCGAACGTGCAGATGGCCTCGCTCGATCACGCGCTGTGGTTCCACCGCCCGTTCCGCACCGACGACTGGCTGCTGTATTCGCTCGACAGCCCCACCGCGCAGGGTTCGCGTGGCCTGGCGCGCGGGCAGTTCTTCACCCGCGATGGCGTGCTGGTCGCCAGCACCACGCAGGAAGGCCTGATCCGCGTGGTGCCCGACGGCGGTACGATCGCCGTGCCGGCAAACGACGTGCCATGTTGATGTCTCCACTGCGTTGGCCGTGCATCGGCATGCCGGTTGCCGCGTCCACCTTGCCGCGCGGATCGATGCCCCTGGCTTTCCTCTTCTTCAGCTCGGACACGCGCCCTCGCCATGCGCTGTGTTCGGCAATCGCCGGCACCCCTTAAGCATGCGCAAGATCTTCAGCAGTCAACGTATCGAAACCGCCGAAGGCGTGGCCGATCTCCTGCGCAACGCCGGCATCGACGTGCGCATGAGCAACGGCCGCTCCTACGAGAGCAAACGCAGCGGCCAGTTCAGCTACCTCGAACAGGGCAACGCGCAGGCCTATCCCACGGTGTGGATCGTGCACGCCGACGACCAGCCGCGCGCACGCGACCTGCTGCGCGACGCACGCCTGCTCGACACCACCCGCCGCGATCTGCCGAATGTGGAATACACCTTCCGCGACGGCGAAAACGGCTCCAGCACCAACGCGCGCAGCTGGGCCTGGCGCATCCGGCTGGTACTGCTGCTGGTGATCGGCGCGGTCGCCATGTTCGTGGTGCTGCGCCATCGCAATGCGCCCGACGCAGTCGGGCCGGCGGCACAGCCGGCAGCGCGGCAGGCGCCTGCCGGCACCACGGCGCGGCCAGCCGCAGAGGACGAAGAAGTGCGCGTGCGGATCCAGCCGACGCGCTGAGCGCGGCCAGCCAGGGTGCAACGCGGCCACCCGTCGCTGCGGTCGGCGCGCCACCACCATCCCCCCGGTCACATCCGGCGCTCGCATGCGTCATGCTGGGACCAGGACATGGATTGCGCCGATGCATACCGACACGCTGGATCTGATGTTGCAACGCGAATTGCCGGTCGCTGCCGCCGGCTGCCAGCAGGCGTATGGCCGCATCGTGCGCGCCTGCCAGAACACGGTGACCGCCATCGCGCTGGCGATCACCCGCGATATCGCCGCCAGCGAAGACATCGCACAGGAAGCCTTCCTGCGCGCCTGGCAGCGACTTGCACAATTGCATCAGCCAGCCAGTTTCCTGCCCTGGCTGCGGCAGATCACCCGCAACCTGGCGCGCGACTGGCTGCGCGCCAACCGGCATCGTGCACTCAGCGGTGAAGCGGCCGAGCTTGCGATCGCCATGGCCGCCGACCCGGCCCCCTCGCCCGCCGACCATCTGCTGCAGGTGGAAGAAGAGATCGCCGCGCTCGACATCATTTCGGCATTGCCCGAGGAAAGCCGCGAGACGCTGCTGCTGTACTACCGCGAAGGCCAGAGTTCACGGCAGGTCGCCGCACTGCTCGGCCTCAGCGACGCGGCCGTGCGCAAGCGCCTGTCGCGGGCGCGGGCCAGCGTGCGCGGCGAGCTGTTGCGCCGGTTCGGCGAGTTCGCGCGTGGCAGCGCGCCCAGCGTGGCCTTTGCCACTGCGGTGACCTCGGCAACCCTGCTGGCCGCGCCCGGGACGGCGAGCGCGGCCATCGTGCTGACGGGCATGGGTGGCGCGGGCAAGTTAGGCGTGAGCGGGCTGACCGGCTCGGCATTGGGCGGGGGCGGCGCCGCGGGTGCGCTGAGCCTCTGGCTCGGCATGCCGGCGCTGTTCGGCGCTGTTCGCCGCTGGCGCCGTGCTGGTTGCTGGAGTCGGCACGTACTGGTCGTGCTGGTATCTGCTGCGCTTTGCGCAGACCGCCGCCGAGGCCGCCGCGATCCGTCGTTTCCTGCACGCCACCACGCTGACATCGGTGCTGGTGGTGGGCGGCACGCTGCTGTTGAAACATCTGGATGCGGGTGCGTGGGCGTCGTTGCTGATGCTCTGCGCAGGCATGGCGGTGCTCAACTATCAATCCATCCGGGTGCTGCCCCGCGTCATGCGCCCCATGCTGGAACGCGATGCGCAACGACGCGGCAGCACGCAGGCACCGCTGCTGTATCGCTGCATGTTCAGCCCGGGTGCGACGCTGGTGAGCACGGCGGCAGTCATGCTGCCCATCCTGCGGCACTACATGAAGCTGGGGATGCTCTGATCCCGGCGTGACGTCACCGCCGCAGGCACCAATGGCGAACATGTCCAATCAACAAAAAACGGCCCCCTGCTTGCGCAGGAGGCCGTCGGTCGATCGGCGCCTTGTTGCGTAGTGCTGTTTACATGCTGCAGATGACGCGGGGACTGCCCCCGGTCGCAGCACTGCGACCGGATAACGCTGCCGCGACGGGAGGAACTCAGTTGCCCGCAGCAGGCTTGGCCGGCATCGGACGCTTGCCGTGATCGCCATGCTCGCCGGGACCGCGCGGGCCATGCTCGCCACGCTGCTTGGATGCGGCATCGAACTCGGCCTTGCTCAGCTTGCCGTCCTTGTCGGTGTCGGCCTTGGCAAACCACGCGTCGCGATGCTGCTGCATGCGCAGTTCACGGTCGGCGCGATCGACAAAGCCGTCCTTGTTGACGTCCATCTCATCGAAACGCCCAGCGAACTTGGGCTCGGCCTTGGCTTCTTCGCGGCTGATGCGGCCGTCCTTGTTGGTATCGAGCTTGCTCATCCATTCGCCGCGCCCAGCACGTCCCGGGCCGCGGTGATGCGGGCGCTCGTCGCGCGACAGCTTGCCGTCCTTGTTGGTGTCCAGGGTGTCGAACTGTGCGGCCAGCTTGGGATCGGCAGCGGCCTCGCTGCGATCGATCACGCCATCGCCGTTCTTGTCGAGTTTGGCAGGACGCGGCGCATCGCCGGCGGCAGGCGGGGCGGCGAATACCGCGCCGGTAGACAGGGCAGCCAGCACGGCCAGTGCGAGAAACGGTTTGCGAGACGTCATGGGAAACTCCTGGGATGTGGGAACCACACGCGGCACCTGCATGGGCCGCATCGCGTGGGTGGCGCATCCGGATCCACCGTGCGCTGCCACCAACACCCACATCAACGAGCCATCGGCGCGCGCGTTGACGCGGCGACCGGGCGTATTCATCCGGCGGACAGTCGCCGCTGTTGCGACGCGCAGGCGCTATCCTGACGCCATGGCCATCCACGCCGACACCCATGACGACCTGCGCCTGTTCCAGACCGGCGAGCATGCCTGTGGCTACTGGCCCGACCGCCGCGCACGCGACCTGGTGCTGGATCCGCACGATCCGCGGCTGGGCGCGATCTATCCGCAGGCCCTGGCATGGGGATTCCGTCGCTCCGGCGATCTGGTCTACCGGCCGCATTGCGAACATTGCCGCGCCTGCGTGCCGGTGCGCATCGCGGTGGATGCGTTCCGCCCCGATCGCAGCCAGCGCCGCTGCCTGGCGCGCAACACGGACCTGGTGGTGCGCGTGGTCGCCGCCGAACGCACCGACGAACAACTCGCGTTGTACCGGCAGTACCTCCAGCACCGCCATCCCGGCGGCGGCATGGACGAACATGGCGCCACCGAATTCGACCAGTTCCTGATCGGCGGCTGGTCGCATGGACGCTTCCTGGAAATTCGCGAACCCGCAGTGGCGCACGCGCCGGGGCGACTGCTCGCCGTTGCGGTCACCGATGTCACCGAGCATGCGTTGTCGGCGGTGTATACGTTCTACGCACCGGATGCCACTGCGCGCAGCCTGGGCACATTCGCGATCCTGCAGCAGATCCAGTGGGCGCAACGCGAGCGCCGCGCGCATGTGTATCTGGGCTACTGGATCGACGGCCATGCCAAGATGAACTACAAGCGCCGCTTCAGCGCGCTGGAGGCCTACGACGGCCGCCAATGGCGCGGGCTTCCTGCCACTGCACCGGAAGGTTGAACCACGCCGGGACGACATCGGCCTGTCGTCTTGCACATGCGAGAATGTCGCGATGATCAAACCTCTTTTCCTGCTTGCGCTGACTGCGCTCTGCGCCGCCTGCGCACATCAGGCGACCTCTCCGGATACAGGCGCCAAGGCAACTGCCGCCTCCGCGCCGGCCCGGCTGCGCATCGCCACCTACAACACCTCGCTGTATTCCGACCAGGCCGGCGGCCTGGTGCGCGAGCTGCAAGGCGACAGCGCACATGCGCGCAAGATCGCCGCAGTGCTGCAGCGGGTGCGCCCGGATCTGGTGCTGCTCAACGAGTTCGATTTCGACCCCGAGCACCGCGCCGCCGACCTGTTCCAGCAGCGCTATCTGCAGGTTGCCCAGCCGGGCGGCGGCGAGGCGTTGCGCTATCCGTACCGCTATCTGGCCCCGGTCAACACCGGCGTGCCGAGCGGCCTGGATCTGGACAACAACGGCAGCACCGGTGGCGACGGCCGCACCCGCGGCAACGATGCATGGGGCTACGGACTGCACCCCGGCCAGTACGGCATGCTGGTGCTGTCGCGCTACCCGATCGATGCGCAGGCGGTGCGCAGTTTCCAGTTATTGAAATGGAGCGCACTGCCGGGCGCGCTGCGGCCGACCGACCCATCCAGCAAACGATCGTTCTATAGCGATGCGATCTGGGCACAACTGCGGCTGTCGTCCAAGTCGCATTGGGACGTGCCGGTGCGCACGCCGCTCGGTGTGGTGCATGCGCTGGTCTCGCACCCCACCCCGCCGGTGTTCGATGGCGCCGAAAAGCGCAACGTCGCACGCAACCATGACGAACTGCGGCTATGGCGCGAGTACCTGGACAATCCCAAGGACGCCGGCTGGCTGTGCGACGACCAGGGCCGCTGCGGTGGGCTGCCCGCCGATGCGCGCTTCGTCATTCTCGGCGACCTCAATAACGACCCGGTCGATGGTGCCGGCCGGCACGATGCGATCCGCGCGTTGGTCACGCACCCGCGGGTGCTGCAGTACCCCGCGCCGCACAGTGCGGGCGGCCCGGAAAAGACCGCCGAGTACGCCGCGCAAGGCATCGCGCACAAGGGCGATGCGCACCAGGTCACCGGCGACTTCGGGCCGCAGGCGGGCACGATGCGCCTGGACTACGTGCTGCCTTCGCGCCAGTTCAGCTTGATCGGCAGCGGCATCTTCTGGCCCGCCAGCACCGCGCCCGAAGCGGCCATTGCCGACGGCAGCGATCATCATGCGGTGTGGGTGGATGTGGCTGGGGAGCCGTGATTGGGGATTCGGGATTCGAAGCGTCGGGCTGTTGCTTGTGGCGTGGCGCGAGTGCAGCTTGTCGCCGCAATCGCGCCATGCCGATCACCGCACTCAGGCGTCCAGTTGAACCTGTAATGCCTCGGCGGCCGTACGCGCCTTCGCGCGCGCGGCGTCGATGCTGTCCGCGCGTGCCAGGGTGACGCCGACGCGGCGGTGGCCGTCCACGCGCGGTTTGCCGAACAGACGCAACGCGGCGTCCGGGTCGCGCAGGGCCTGCGCGACATTGTCGAACACCGGGACGCCATGGCCATGGGCAAGCAGCGCGCACGAGGCCGACGGGCCGCTCTGACGGATCGCGCCACCGTTCTGCGCACCGACCGGCAGGCCGAGAATCGCACGGGCGTGCAATGCGAACTCGCTCAGGTCCTGCGACACCAGCGTGACCAGGCCGGTGTCGTGCGGGCGCGGCGAGACTTCGCTGAACCAGACCTCGTCGCCCTTGACGAACAACTCCACCCCGAACAGGCCCAGACCGCCCAGGTCGTCGGTGATCGCTTGCGCGATCTGCTGCGCGCGTTGCAGGGCGGCCGCTGACATCGGCTGCGGCTGCCAGCTTTCGCGGTAGTCGCCATCCTTCTGCCAATGCCCGATCGGGTCGCAGAACGACGTGCCGCCAGCATGCCGCACGGTCAGCAGGGTGATCTCGTAATCGAAGTCGATGAAGCCCTCGACGATGCAACGGCCGGCACCGGCGCGTCCGCCGGTCTGCGCGTACTCCCAGGCCGCATCGATGTCCGCTTCGCTGCGCACGGTGCTCTGGCCCTTGCCCGAGGACGACATCACCGGCTTGACCACGCACGGCAGGCCGACCGCGGTGATCGCCTCGCGGTACTCGGCGGCCGTGTCGACAAAGCGATACGGCGAGGTCGGCAGGCCGAGCGTCTCGGCTGCCAGGCGACGGATGCCTTCGCGGTCCATGGTCAGCCGTGCGGCGCGCGCGGTCGGGATGACCCGCTGGCCCTGCTCCCGTTCCAGCGCGACCAGCGTTTCGGTATGGATCGCCTCGATCTCCGGCACGATCAGGTGCGGTTGCTCCTGGGCGATCAGTGCGCGCAGCGCCTGCGGATCGAGCATGTCCAGCACATGCGAACGGTGTGCGACCTGCATCGCCGGCGCGTTGGCGTAGCGATCGGCGGCGATCACTTCCACCCCGAAGCGCTGCAATTCGATCGCCACTTCCTTGCCCAGCTCGCCCGAGCCCAGCAGCAACACGCGGGTGGCGGAAGGCGACAACGGCGTGCCGAGAGTAGTCATGAGCGCGGTCCAGATCGGATGGGGGGCCGCCATTCTAACGGGCAGCCATCACGACCGACGACCGAAGGCCTTGCATCGACTGATATCACTTTGATATCTTTTTTGCACTTCCCAAGGACACCGCCCTCATGAAAGAGAAGCCGATCAGCTCACTGCCGGGCATCCCCGTCGTTCTCGTCGCCGCTGCGGCATTCGCCGCCGCCGTCTGGATGCTGCTCACCGGCGACGCCAAGCCTGCAGCACTGATCACCACCGGTGTGGTCGGGGCGGCTGGCATCTTCTTCCTGGCTGGCCTGTACACCCTGGAACCGAACCAGGCGGCGGTGTTGAGCCTGTTCGGCAAGTACGTCGGCACGGTCAAGGATGCGGGCCTGCGCTGGAACAGCCCCTTCTACGCCAAGCGCCGGGTCAGCCAGCGCGTACGCAACTTCGAAAGCGGCCGGCTCAAGGTCAACGAACTGGACGGCAGCCCGATCGAGATCGCCGCGGTGATCGTGTGGCAGGTGCTGGATGCCTCCGAGGCGGTCTACAACGTCGACGACTATGAGAGCTTCGTGCATATCCAGTCCGAAGCGGCGTTGCGCGCGATGGCCACCAGCTACCCCTACGACCAGCACGAAGACGATCAGATCTCGCTGCGCAGCCATCCGGCCGAGATCAGCGAGCAGCTCAAGCGCCATCTGGACGAACGCCTCACCCAGGCCGGCGTGGACGTGATCGAGGCGCGCATCAGCCACCTCGCCTACGCGCCGGAAATCGCTCAGGCCATGTTGCAGCGTCAGCAGGCCAATGCGGTGATCGCCGCACGCACGCGCATCGTCGCCGGTGCGGTGGGCATGGTGGAAATGGCCTTGTCCGAGCTGCAGAAAAACGGCGTGGTGCAGCTGGACGAAGAGCGCAAGGCGCACATGGTCAGCAACCTGCTCACCGTGCTGTGTTCTGATCGCGGGACCCAACCGGTGGTCAACGCCGGCTCGCTGTATTGAGGTGATGCAATGAATGTCATGGTGCCGTTGGTCGTCGCGCTGTCCGGCTTGCCTGCACTGGCAATCGCCGCCTCCATCGGTGCGGACGACGACGAGCGTGCGCGCGGCCTGGGGCTGCGCTGGGCCTTGATCAGCCTGGTCATCCTGGTCGGTGCCGCCTGCCTGTACTGGGCCGGCGACAACCGCGCCGGCATCTACGCGGTGGTGATCGGCATGCTGGTCGGCGTGAACGTCTTGATCGTCTCGATGGTCATGCACCTGCGCCGCCACAGCGGCCGCGGGGAGCGCGAATGAGCGAGAAGAAGGCCTATCCGCTGCGCATCAACGCCGATGTACTGGCCGCCGCGCAGCGCTGGGCCGACGACGAACTGCGCAGCCTCAACGCGCAGATCGAATACCTGCTGCGCGATGCCCTGCGCAAGGCCGGGCGCCTGCCAAAACCGCGCGATGACAAGGAACCGCCGACATGAACACGCAGCTGGATTCTCCGCTTCTCGCGCTGACACACACACTCGCCGATAACATCAGGCGCGATGACAGCCGGGACGCATTGATCGCGCGAGGTCACTCTGGTGGGAAACTGACCAAGCTCACCAGGCACCGCACCCCGAGCACGACGTCGCTAATGTCGCTGGCGTTGAAGAAGACGCTCTGAGATGGCGAAGCGATCCGGCTCATCCCAAAGCACTGCCACAGCGCCCAGAGCGCGTGCCGGGCGATACCCGCAGCCGCGCCGACGCGACTATGCTGCGGCTCCGGCGACGCGCTGGAGCCTGGCAATCTGGCTGTGGCTACCGCTGTCGATCGCTGCCGGCCTCATCGCTACCGCGCATGCAAGCAGTCATGACGGACCCGGTACGCTGATGGGGCATTTGGGCATCCTGCTGACAGTGGCGGTGGCGTGCACGGTTGCGCACGCGCGACGCAGCGTCCAGCTGGACGACAACCGCCTGATCGTCCGCTCGACCTTCTTTACCAAGCGTGTGCCACTACACGCGCTCCGCCTGGACAGCGCACGCATTGTCGACCTGGCCGGACACACGGCGTTCAAACCGGGCCTGCAGTTGCTCGGCTTTGGTTATCCGGGATTCAAATCGGGGTATTACCGCAGCAAATCCGCAGCCAGAGGCTTTTATCTGCTGACCCAGTCCAGGCGGGTGCTGATTCTGCCGTTGCGCGACAACGGCCTGGTGGTCCTCAGTCTTGAGCAGCCACACCAGTTGCTCGAGGATTTGCGCCAGCTGGCCGTACGCCACGCTTAGCCCTACCCTGTTGCGATGCGCCCGCCCCAGACCCTGCTGCTCAACACCACTGCCATCGAACTGTGGCCGGCAAACCTGCTGCGTGCGCGCAGCAACGCGGATGCGCGCGTGCTGGCACAGGCCGATTGGGTGCTGCGGCGCAAGCGTGACGGACGCTATCTGGCCGCGCATCTGCCGCAGGGCATGATGCCGTTGATCCCGCGGCTGGTACGCGAGCCGGGTCTGGACGACGCGCTGGACCGGCTGCAAGCCACCGCTGCGCGCGCACGACAGGCACGGGGCGCAGTGCTGGCCATCGACGGCTTACAAAACCGCTTGACCCAACTCGGGCTGGACGCAGACGACTATGTGCAGCGAACCGGCCTGCAGCTGACCGCCGAGCCGGCGACCTTGCACTTTGCCGGGCACGATCGCTTCGATCGGCCGCTATGGCTCAGCGCCGGCGCCGCGCGTGCGTGGCGCTTCATGCGCGCCGCCGCATTGCACGCGGACATCGTGCTGGATGCCATCTCCGGCTACCGCAGCCACGATTATCAACTGGGCATCTTCGAGCGCAAGTTCGGGCGCGGGCTCACACTGGAACAGATCCTGGCAGTCAATGCCGCCCCCGGTTTCAGCGAACACCACAGTGGCGACGCACTGGATATCGGCACCCCGGGCGAACCGCCGGCAGAAGAATCGTTTGAGGCCACGGCTGCGTTTGCCTGGCTGAGCAGCCACGCACCGCGTTTTGGCTATCGTTTGAGCTACCCACGCAATAACCTGCACGGCATCGTCTACGAGCCGTGGCATTGGCGCTGGCATGCAGGCTGATGCGTGCGACGGTCGCGCCCAGGTCCCGTGCGCGATCACTCCTGCGAGCGCGGTGTCGGCACCTTGGCGGCCACGCTGAAGTCGGCGATCTTCCACAGATAGAACGCGGCATAGCTGCGGTACGGGCCCCAGCGTTCGCCGCGGATGGCCAGTTCCTTCGGCGTCGGCATCTGCTCCTGCCTGTCCACGCGCTGGGCGCCCTTGCGCACGCCAAGGTCGTCGACGGGCAGCAGGTCCGGGCGACCCAGCCGGAACATCAGCATCATTTCCACCGTCCAGCGGCCGATGCCGCGCACCGGCACCAGCGCCTGGACAATCGCTTCCTCGTCCATGAAGGCGAGCTTGCGCAGGGAAGGAATCTCGCCATCGCGCTCACGGCGCGCCAGATCGCGCAAGGCCAGCGACTTGTTGCCGGAGACACCGCACGCACGCAGTGCCGCATCGTCGATGCGACCAAGCGTGTCTGCATGCAGGCGCGACGCACCGATGGCCACTTCCACCCGTGCCACGATCGTCGATGCGGCCTTGCCGCTGAGCTGCTGAAACAGGATCGCGCGCGCCAACGCATCCACCGGGTCGAACGGCTTGCGCCAACCCGGCTGCGCGGCAATCGGGCCGATGCGCTTCATCCATGCACCCAGCGCGCGATCGCGCCGGGCCAGGTGCGCGAATGCGGCTTCCACATCGAATCCGCGGGCGTGGCGCGGCATGCTCAGCGCCTCAACGCGCCGATCGCCAGCACCACCCAGCCCAGCATCAGGCTGACCCCGCCAACCGGCGCCAGGCTGGTCGGCCAGTGCAACACCGCGCCGCCGGCCAGGCTGCCGGCAAACAGCAGCGTGCCGAGCAACAGCAGATACAGGCCGATCCGGCCAAGCGCACGCGTCTCGGTGGCGCCGAGCACCGTCAGCACGGCGCCGTGGCCGAAGGCATACAGCGCTGCCAGTTGCAGCCGCGATTGCACCAGCGCATCGGTCACGCCATGCGAGGCATAGGCCGACAGGCCCACCGCGATGGCGGCCAGCAAGGCACCGCAACACGCCAGCAGCGAAGGATGTTTCTTGCGACGTTCGAGCAGGGACATGAAGGCGGTTCCATTGCAGCGCCGTGGCGCAAAAAAAAACGCGCCGCAGGACTGCGGCGCGTTTTGGTCTGGATCAGGTCATCGTGGCGAAACGATTACTTGATGGCCCAGTAGACGTCGTAGGTACCGTCCTGCGTAAACGACTTGTCCACGCCGCCCTTCCACGACTCGTACGGACGCTCGGTCACGTCGTTGCCGTTGGTGGCAGCCCAGGCACGCAGGGAGCTACGCACTGCATCCAGGCCGGCCATGTGGCCTGCATAGGTCGCAAATGCGGAACGGTGTGCCTTGGTGCGCTCGTACTTGACCGGTGCTTCCGACGGGATGTTGACCTTCAACTCCTCGCCCGTGGCAGCAACCGGCGTTGCATCCACAGGTGCGGCAGCCGCGGCGTCATCCTTCTTGGCATCAGCCTTGGCGGTGTCGGCCTTGGCATCGGTCTTCGGCGCGCCACCGGCACGCTTGCGGACCGGCTGCACCACGTCGAAGGCGTACTTGTCGGAGGCAAAGTCGGTGGTCACGATGCGGACCGGACCAGCAGCCTCGAGGCCGTTGGCGTCCATCACGCGCTTGATCCACTCCTGGTTGTCCTTGATCGACTTCTTGATCGTCTCGTTGTCACGATCGATGTTGCCTGCGTTGACGACCAACAGGTCCTCGGCCGGCACATCGACGATCTTGAGATCGCTCAACACCGGCTTGCCGTCGAGCTGGGCGCGGTAGTCGAAATTCGGCACGGTGGCCAGTGCGGTCGCCAGACGCGACAGACCCAGCTTCAGGTCGTCGCCCACGTGGCGGCTGACATACAGGCCGGCATAACGACCAAACAGGTTCCAGCCGTACTTGACGCTGTAGTCCTGGGTGATCTTGACGTTCTTGTTGTTCTTGCCAGTCGGCGCAAGGGTGAAGTTGGTGACTTTGTCGTAGCCCTTGGTGGGATCGTCGATCGAAATCTCAACACGCTCGTTCTTGACGCTGTTGGTGATCTCCCAGCTGCCGTCGCCGATGTAGCCTTCGGTGGAGCTGTATTCGACGCGTGCACCCTTGCCCTCTTCCGGGCCGACCAGCTTCAGCTGGATCTTCGGGTCACGCAGCACAAGCGGGTTCCAATCCTTGAAACGACGGAAGCTGTTCACGGTGTCGTAAACAATCGTCATCCTGCGGTTGGTCTCAACACTCTCGGACATCTGCCGCTCCGAGGGCAACACCAAGCCCACCACGACAAACAAGCCAGCCACGATCCCCAAGGCGATCAGGAACTCGATAATACGGGTCATTCAGGAGGTCTCCGGGGCCGATCCCACGGCCGGGTTGAGTGAAGCGAAGCCGCCATCCTAGCAGGCTTCGAGAAAGATGTTCAGTTGTGCGACGGGTAGCGCGGTCTTGCGGTGTCATGGACCGCGCAACCGCGCGGTCCATGACTGCGCAACCCCAACCTGCACAGGGGTTTGGGCAGATTGCGCGCAGCTATCATGCACATCGCGCGATGCCTGTGTGTGATGCGATGGCTGCCGGCGCCGTTTTCGGCCTCCGGCAGCGGGCTGGATCCGGTCCGGAAACGACCAGACCACCTCGCCGCGCCCCCTGGCGCACGCGCGGCGGAGCGCACGCGCCGCCGCAGGCCGGAAGCAGCGCCACCTGCGTTGCCGATCAGACCAATTGCAGTTCGAAGGCCTTCAACACCGCGCGGGTGCGGTCACGCACGCCGAGCTTGGACAGGATGTTGGAGACGTGGTTCTTGATGGTGCCCTCGGCCACGCCCAGCGAGTTGGCGATCTCCTTGTTGGAAAAGCCGCTGGCCATCAGCCGCAGGATCTCGGTCTCGCGGTCGGTCAGCGGATCGGGCCGGTCCAGGCTGACGAACTCGTTGCGCATGTGCTCCAGGCCCGACAGCAGGCGCTGGGTCACCGCCGGCTGCACCAGCGAGCCGCCGTCGGCCACGGTGCGGATCGCGCCGACCAGCTGCTCCAGCGAGACGTCCTTGAGCAGATAGCCTTTGGCGCCGGCCTTGAGTCCGGCCAGCACCAGCTGGTCGTCGTCGAAGGTGGTCAGGATGATGGTCGGCGGCAGCGTGCCGTTGCGCGAGAGCATCTGCAGCGCTTCCAGGCCGGACATCACCGGCATGCGCATGTCCATCAGCACCACGTCGGGCTGGATCTGCGGGATCTGCTCCACCGCCTGCTTGCCGTCGGAGGCCTCGGCCACCACTTCGATGCCGTTGTCCAGCGCCAGCAGCGAGCGGATGCCCTGGCGTACCAGGGTTTGGTCGTCGACCAGGCACACACGGATCATCAAAACACTCCTTGAGTAACGGCCGCAGGCATCAGTGCCGGCGCGCCTGGAACGGAGATGCGCAGGCCGAAGCCGTCACCCCGCCGGGTCTGGATCTCCAACTGGCCACCATACTGGTTCAGCCGTTCGCGCATGCCGCGCAGCCCGTTACCGGGCGCCACCGTCTCGGCGCCGTGGCCGTCGTCGCGCGCGTCGATCAGCACGCTGTCTCCGTCCCGGCGCACCTGGATCCACAGGTTGCGCGCACCGGCGTGGCGCACCGCATTGGTGATGATTTCCTGGGTACAGCGCAGCAGCACATGCGCGCGTTCGGGGTCGTCCAGGGTCAGCGGCTGGGCGATGTCCAGATGGATGTCCAGCGACGGCACCTGGGTCACCAGCGGGCGCAGGGCCGCTTCCAGGTCGATCGCGCCGCTGTCGCGCAGCTGGCTGACCGCTTCGCGCACATCGGTGAGCAGCAGCTTGGCCAGCGTATGCGCCTGGCGCACATGCTCCTGGGCCTGGCCGTCGGTGATGTGGCCGGCCACTTCCAGGTTCAGGCTCAGCGCGGTGAGGTGGTGGCCAAGCAGGTCGTGCAGTTCGCGCGAGATGCGGGTGCGCTCGTTGACGCGGGCGCTTTCGGCCAGCAGCGCGCGGGTGGCGCGCAATTCGGCATTGAGCCGGCGCTGTTCTTCGCGGGCATCGGTCTGCTGGCGCGCGACCAGGCTGGTCACGAAAATGAACATCGAGAAGCCGCCGTACAGCAACGACTGCATCAGCGCGGCGAACAGGGTGAAGTCCGGGCGCAGGTAATAGAACACCGGCAGCACCGCCAGCTGGCTGAGTACCAGCCAGGCCACGCCGATGCGCAGCGGCAGCAACCAGGGGATCACCCCGGCCGCCACCATCATCAGGATGCTGCCCAGCCCGGTTCCGCTCAGATAGCTGACCGCCAGCGCGAAGATGGTCAGCAGCAGCAGGATCAGCCGGTCGTACCAATGGGCGTGGCCGCCGCTGCTCAGGCCGCGGGTCAGCCAGAAGTAGCTGGCGCCGAAACCGACGAAGAACGCCGACATCAGCAGGCCCTCGGCCACGCTGCGGTGGTCGCCCTCCTCGGCGGCCGGCCAGTAGGTGTACACCAACGGCATGGCGATCATCGCCCAGGTGAACAGGCCGGCGAAGCGCAGGACGCGCGTATGACTGAGGTATCCCAACATGCAGGCATCTTAGGCGCTCGCCGGGCGGCTGCCCTCTTGCCGGAAGTCATGCATGTGCTTGCACGGACGGACGGTCCCGGCAGCAAGACCTCCCGGCGTCGGCGTGGTGCGTCCGCCTCGTACGCACAGGGCCGGCACACGGCGGGTCGCCGCTTCAGGCCACGCATGCAATAATCCGACGCAGATCCGATTTCGGGTCGAGAGCGTTACCCCACGGAGTCCCAATGTCGATCGTTATCCGCGACGTGCGCGAGCACGAGCTCGATTCCGTCCTGGCCCTGAACAACAATGCCGGACTGGCAATCCTGCCGCTGGATTCAACCAAGCTGCAACGTTTCTACGAGCAGGCCGAATATTTCCGCGTCGCCGAGCGCGACGGCAACCTGGCCGGGTTCCTGGTCGGGTTCGGCAGCGGCAGTGCGCATGACAGCAGCAATTTCGCCTGGTTCCGGGACCGTCACCCGGAATTCTTCTATATCGACCGCATCGTGGTCGCCAGCCGCCGTCGCGGCGGCGGCGTCGGGCGTGCGTTCTATGCCGATGTGCAGAGCTATACCGAGTTGCGCTACCCGCAACTGGCCTGCGAAGTGTTCCTGGACCATGGCGCCGATGCGGCGTTGCTGTTCCATGGCAGCTTCGGCTTTCGCGAGGTCGGCCAGAACACCATGGCCGATGTCGAGGTGCGCGCCAGCATGCTGATGAAAGACATGTGCAGCTATCCGTGGGTCAAGGAGACCTATGCCGGCAAGTTGCCGGACCATCTGCCGTGGGTCGGCCGGCCGCGGCATGCCGCCACCGACAACCCGTCGACGGGGAGCTGAGGCGTGGCAAGCGTGAATGTGGATTTCGAACAGGCCGGCGAACTGAAGATCGGCCAGGTGGGCATCGCCAACCTGCGCGTGCGCACGCTGGACGTCCCGCGCCTGGTGCGCGAGATGCGCGAACGCGTGACCCGCGCGCCGAAGTTGTTCGGACGCGCGGCGGTGATCCTGGATTTCGGCGGGCTGTCGCAGTTGCCGGACCTGGACACGGCCAAGGCGCTGCTGGACGGTCTGCGCGATGCCGGCGTATTGCCGGTGGCACTGGCCTACGGCACCAGCGAGATCGACCTGCTCTCGCAGCAGCTCGGCGTGCCGCTGCTGGCCAAGTTCCGGGCGCAATACGAGCCGACCGCGGTGAGC
>NZ_QEZJ01000009.1:0-182948 GCF_003992965.1 Xanthomonas sp. BRIP62409
GGGCTCGGGGATGGCGGGGCGGTCAAGGTAGGGCCGCGGCGTGATCGTTGGGTCGAGCGAGCGCCAGACGACCTCGGTGGGCGGCGGCACCGTGGCGCGCTTGCGTGCGGATGTGGGACGGGACGTGGATCGACGCATGGCAAAGCCCTCCTTGACGAGCAGGCCCCGCCGCCGGGTGGCGACGGGATGTCGGGAGGTTAGAAACCGCAGAGAGCCGGCGGGCGTATTTCCCCGAAGGGTGTTGTATTAGCCGCCCTCCCGACGCAGGCATCGCGTCGGTTGCACCCACAGAATCTGCAGGCACAAAAAACCCACCGGTTTGACGGAGGTGGGTACCGCTCTCTGAGGAGTTTCTACGCTCCTTGTGGTAGAGATTGCTGCGGGTTTGTTGGGATGTCAACTGGTTGGGGTAGCAAGCGTCGATCAAAAAAATCCAACACGGCTGTCGCCGTTTCAGATGGGGCATGAAAATGACTCTGACCCCTTATCCGCTTTTCACGACCCCGTTTTTCCCGCGCCGCAAAGCGGCGTCTGCTTAGACGAATCGTCAAGCATCAATCTGCCAGCCTTCCACTATAGTTCGTTCTGTTAGCGTAACGAATGCCGCTGCCGCACCGATCAAATTTTCCATCTCTCGTATAGGTACGCGCTCTTTTGTGGCCAGCTCATGCGCATATAAATGCCTTAATTTGAAGAGCCTTTCGAGGTGAGCCATGTCTTTATCAAATACTTGGCCAATTGGGTCTTGGTTCCACTTGCTTAGCGGCTGAGCTAAATAATGCTTCAGGTAATCGATGTCGAGCAGGGCAGAAAGGTGGGAGTTGATATCGGAGACCCCGTTGACCGGAAGTAGATGCGCTATGAAGTTTCCGAGACTGACCTGCTTCTTATGTATGGCGACTACAGACTCAGGCGTAAACCTAATGTCCTTCAGATTGGTAATGCGGGAAACGTACGGTTCCCCTGTGTCGATGATGGCCGCGATCAGTAGCCGGAAATATCCTTCGACGCAGGCGATATATCCGATAGCCCCATACTTTAGCCACTCCGCTCGATAGGTCGTTTCTGCGGGAGCGGCTAATATCGCTCTAAAACCCTTTACAAGAGGGTGTACGCGGCGGCGAAAGAGATCTACGCGCGTTCCTCGCCTATGAAGTCGGGACTGCTTAGAAATGATCTCTTCAATGAGGTTACGCTTGGACATTGATGTCTGACTACTGTTGGACCGCCTAAGTGTGGCATAACGTGATCCTGGCCGACTCCCTTGCCTCGGTCAATCGCTACGAAATTTTGAAGCAAACCGCTTTTCAGTTATGCACCTGCCCTAACGCTAGGTGTCAGGCCGCACCCTTGCTGGCTCATCGTGTTGCTTCGAGTCACTTTCGGCATAACGTCCGAGACCTAACGTAGCTTGTTTTTCTTGCGTGGACTAGCGACTGAATTCGTCTATGCGCACTAACACCTGAATTAAGCCGCTCAGCGAAGCGGCGTCGGCTTGAATGAATTGTTAGGGGGCACGCATGCTTTCTAGGGCATTTGCCATGCCAAGGTTGTTCATGACGTGCAAGTAGCAATTTTTCATGCGCTCGAAAAGTGTTGCATCAAAGTGCATGATGTCATTTGGGAAGCCACGAGCAGCTACAAACGATCTCTGGCTTGCACTCCACTCAGCGTGGATATAAGCGTTTTGGATGTATTTAATCGCTAGATAGTCTTGGAATGCTTCGGAGTCAACTGGCAGTCCCCGAAACTTAAATGCGTTCTCTAGCCTTTCAAGTCGTTTGTCATTCGATCCATCTTGGAAGTACGCATAGATGTCCGAAAGGCTCGGACGGCTCGCTGTCCATTCTTTGATCATGCACTCCACGCCACCCACCATCATCACCGCCCATAAGCGTGAAAACGAAGAGTATTTGATGCTGTCGGGGACACTCGCTTCGATAGGGTGTGCGTTCACCAAGCCCTCAAGCATGTTCAGATAAATCTGATCGTCAGAGTACGCGTCTATAAACTCGCTGGTCACTTTAATTCCCCCTAGCGCTTGAGTTAAGCCGGACCGCTTTGCCGCCTTGGGCAAGTGAAATTAGCAGAGCTTGCACGAGGCCGCGAAGCGGTCTCGGTTTGAACGGGTTGTTAGCCTGCGGTCGGCGCGGGGACATGCTTCACCCACTGCTTCGAGATGTCATAGAGATCCCCTGCTCGCGAAGCCACTGTGGAATACTCGGCGAAATCAATGCATGCACGATCCGGTGCCAACCACTTAAGAAGGCCCGTAGGATCAGAGATTGCGCCGCTTTTGGAATAGATGCCCCCTTCTTGGCGCCTAGATGCAAGATCAGCTGCGAAGGAACCTTGCCGCGAAGGCGTATGGTGGCGAAGTGTTCACCAAGAAAAAAGCTAGATGCGTTCCATTTCATTTCTTCACCAATACCGACTGCGACGCCGAGAATGACTACACGCAGTTGTTGTACCTCGGACTGCAGAGGCTTGGCAAGGTTATTGATGTAGTCCGGGACTGAAAACTTGGTAGCTAGCGTGCGAGTTGCCATGAGAAATCCTGGACGAGCTAACCTCTGAATTAAGTCGGCCCGCGAAGCGGGTTCGGCTTGAATGAATTGTTATAGCCCCACCTTTGCTACTTTTTCTTACTCGGTCGCTGCGTCAACGCTGAACCAGCTGAAGTTTTTGATGACTTGCTTGTTGATGAGTCTCTAAGCGTCTTTGACGCTGCAGACGCTGCAGATGAGGAAGTGACTTTGTTGCTACGAGACTGAGATAGAGCAGAGCCAGCTGCTGATTTTGAAGACTTGCTGCCACTACCGTCACTTAGGACCTTAGATGCTGCTAATGCTGCGCGACGGGAAGTCTTTTCACTTGCCATTGGGTGACTCCTGCAGTTGGCGGATCAAGGCAACGGGCGATGGATCTTTAAGAACGATAACAGCCAGAATGACAAGAACCACTGAGAAAATAAGAGTGCTTAGGAGCCCGGCGGCAACGTTAGCGCCAAATTGCGGCCAAAATCTGTTATGTGACCGAATCTCTCGGATAAGAGTGCTTTGTTGTATCTCCTGACGGTAGTCCTCCTCCAGCGTCGAAGCAACTTCCTGTGCGTAAAGTTGCAAAGCGCTTTCAGCTGTACCGCTTGCTCTCAATAGTACGCCGCTCGGCTGCTGCAGGTACCAGTCGTGGACTAACTGATCTGAGGGCAGTGCGCCATTTTGAGTTTCGTAATGTCGCATCCACTCGATGCGCTGCTCTTCGATCGTTGCAAATGCTAATAGACCCAGCAGCCAGCTCTTTTCGGACTGTTCAACCAACTGTCTGTATGTGTCTTCCGGCCCATTCAAGTTAATCATGCTGTCTCCGTATGGGCGCTAAAGCTTGGGTTAATCCGCGTCGCGACGTGGCATCGGCTTAAATGAACTGTTAGATATTGGCTAGCTGACGCTACGATGGATCGGCACAAAGGTACTTGCGGCCTGAGAAATTGCATGCGCCTTCTTGACAAACTCGTTGTCCAATTTTTCCCAATTGCATCGCTCCACTGGATCCTCCTGTGGAGATATATCCAACTCATATTCCTCTGAAAAGAGCGGGAACGCTGGACCTCCTGTTACGACGGAAGATTTAATTTTAATTACAGAAGCAGCCGTGGGAAAAAATTGGTTCTTATGTGTAATGAGAACTGTGTGCTTAACAAGCATGTCGTTGGACTCAGAAATAGGCGCCTCGTAGATATAACAGGCTCGCCTTGTAAGTCCAGCTTGATGCTCTTTTAGCCATAGCTTTGGATCAGAGGAAAGAAATGCCGAAAGAATTTCATCGCCCTTTACGACTTGTGCCATAGTTGTCTCCAAGCTCTAACTCCAGAGTTAAGCCTCGCCACGAAGCGGTGTCGGCTTGGACGAATTATTGGCCCGCGCTCTTCTCTTTAAAAATCCTAGACAGCTGCTCTGAAAAATTCTTGGCAACTCGTGCGGAAATTCTCTCACGTTCAATCTCTACCGTCGTCTGACCCTTTTCTAGGATGAAATTTCTCTCGGTCTTTGCAAGCTCTCCGACAACCTGAGTGCGCACTTCGAGATTATCATCACGGAGTGTAACCTGCAGCGCTAAATTTATTGCTTCTATGTTTGTCAGTTCGTTCTGAAAGTACTTAATTTCACTCAAACTCTGCTTATAAAGCCGCAAGAAGAAATAGGCGAACACTTCAATCAGCAAAACTAGGGAAACGCGAGGAATAAAATAAGATAAGAGTTTAGTGACAGATTCGGTCGAGGGTGGGGTAAACACGGCATATCCCAAAATGCCAAGACCAAATACGGTAGTTAGGATGCCCAAAATTAAATTTAGATTTCCTCTCTTCGCAAGATCTTGGACTTCTTGACCAAGCCGGCGTCGAGTCTGTTGGAACCTCTCATCAAATGTTTCCTCGCGGACTCGCGCAAGGGCGATGTCCTTGATTCCGGCTACATAGCCTTGTAGCGCGTCTGACTCAAGTTTTGCCTGAATGCCTGCAAGAATGGCTGTTTTATCCTGCTCCGAGAAATCTAGTGCTTCTCTATTGCCGTGCTTTGATTTATTGAGTGCTCGCTCAATTTCATAGTCTATGTAGGCTCTGGTATTAAACGACCTGATTTCATCGATATTGGGTTCTCGGACCACTTGGCTCGGGCGCAGGTAGAAGAGCGCCAGGCCTGCGAAAACGCCGCCTAGCGCAATGACCAAGGTAATCTTGAGCGAGTCATTTGCGCCGCCGGCAAGGGTGTAAACCGTTGCCCCTAGCGTGGTGATAGCTAGGATGAGTGCAACCATCATTCGACTCCTATCACGCGAGCGTCGAACTGAAGCCTCTCGAAATTTTGCATACTCCAGGTCGCGCAGCTGACGTTGAAGCTCCTCATGCAGGTAATCGGTTTCGTCTATATCGGACATTGAGCTTCCTGATGGGCTAACGCCTGAATTAAGCCGACCCGCGAAGCGGGTTCGGCTTGACTGAATTGTTAGGCGCGCGACCTAGGTCTTCGGGTATTCGGTGGGGATGCCGAGTTTGCATGCAAAATCTGTAGCATCGTTTTCAGAAAGAATGATGCAGTTTTTCCCTAGTTTTATAGTTTTTCTCGCTTGGACAATCACCTTCTCGTCTTGTGGGATTGACCATGTTGCAAGCGGGCGATGTGCATCAGGACTCCCATAAAGCTGGAAGGACCACATGCGCTGCGGCGCGGGCGTTGTTGGGATTTCAAGGACTTCGCCCGTTAAGTGCATCGAGCTATTAATTTGCAGCCTTTCTTGCCCATTGCTAGTGGTGCTCATGTTCGCGTCTCCTGTCGGTTTCGGAGGATCTCGTGGTTGTTGACCAAGCGCGCCTAACGCCTGAATTAAGCCGCGCCGCGAAGCGGCGTCGGCTTGAATGAATTGTTAGGCTGCGAGGCGCCACTCCCCGCGCCTTGAAACCTCAGCTGCTTGAACAATTTTGCGCTCCCGTAAGCGGGTGCATGCCCAACGCATATCGTACTGCCACGTAAAGAAGAGCTCGCCAGATGCGCGGAGCGCCTTCTCATGGTGTGTCCAGATGTGTTCAGCAACCTGTACAATGCTGGCCGAGCCAGCATGAGCTTTCAGCGCCGCAACAACCAAGTCTTGTAGGTCTTCGCGCTTTGCCATCAGTCCCCCTGATTTTGATTTGCAGCCTAACTACTATTGGACCGCCTAAGCGCGGCATAATACGATCCTCGCCGCCCCCCTGATCGCGGTCAATCGCTATAAGCATTTGAGGCCCATGGCCCTTTCGCTATGTCCCTGACTCTGCCGCCAGTTGGTAGGCAGCGTCTTTACGGGCCAATCCTGTTACGCCGGCTTCCTTGCGGCCTAACGACCATATTTAGGAAATCCAACACTTGAGCTTGTTGCCTAATTTCACGGCACAGCCAGCATGTTGTTGCGTTGAGTCACCTCAGCAACCTCGCTTCCCGTCACCAGACGCAACCGCGCGCGCCTCCCCACGCTACCACTCGGCAAAGCCAACCGCACAACCGCCGTCCTAGGCGTCAAATCGCGTGGTGCCGCGAGTGCCGGAAACCCCGCCCGCGCCAACTCCTTGCCACGCGCATCCTCCAGCACCACAACCCCGGCCGGTGCATCGGCGTGGCCCAGGCTGTGCACGGTGACCTCGATGGCATCGGCAGTCACGCGTACATCGCCGTGGCCGATGCCCAGGTCCGGGCGTAGTTCGACCGGGGTGGTGGCTGCAATGCGCTCGAGCTGCAGGACGGTGGTGCGGCCTGCGGGGAAGTTGATGTCAATGGCCGCGCTTTTTTCGAAAGCGAACTCTTGCGTCTTGGCGTTGCTGTCGAGCTTGCCGTCGTTGTCTTTGCTTACGCCCTGGGTGATACGCCATTGGCCCGGGGCGACGTTCCAGCCGGTCATGCTGGCGCGCTGCGCTTTATTGGAGGTGTTGTAGGCGATGACGGTGAAGCGGTCTTGCTGGGGTGCGGGGATGGCGATGGCCACTTGGGTGGCGGCCTCTGGATCGGCAAAGCGCCAGCTCACAATGTGGCCGGGGTAGGTTTGATTGCGCTTGAGGGCCACGCCGCCCAGGCGGGCGCGTTGCAGGTTGACCGTGGGGGATTCCACGCGGTCGCTCCACCAGTGGCCTTCGGTGTTCATGTAGAAGTTCTGCAGTTTCTCGCGTGCCTCGCTGCGGTAAATGGCGGCGAGATACTCGAGGTTGCCGGTTTGCTCCCAGGCCACATGGTGCGGGAAGTCCGGGGCGCTGCCGTCGTCCTTGTTGGCTGCATCGATGAGCTTGCCGCTCCAGTCGTTGCGCTTGCCCATGACATCGAGGAAGTTTTCGTTGAGCAGCGAGAGGCCGTTGGGGCCGCTGTTGGCGACGCGGTAGTCAATCGGCTTGAGATAGCGCTGCTCGCCGGTGAAGCGGTAGGCGGCCCAGAAGGTGTGCAAGGTGTCGGCGCCGCCGCTGCCTTCGAACAGTTCGCCGCCGCGGGTTTTGCCGGTTTGCCAGTTGATCTCGTTGGGCAGGGCCCAGTTGCCCTTGGCGTTGGTGTAGGCGTGGGCGAGGTAGCCGTCTGCCAGGCCGGTGACGATGCGGCGGCTGTTGGGGTCGGCGTTATAGCCGCCCAGCAGGATGGCCGGGTGCACGATGGGGAAGGAGTACGGCTTTTGCCATTGCCAGTTGGGCTCGCGGTAGACGGTGCGGCCGCCGAACCAGTTGCTGGCGAACAGCAGGTGGCCTTGCGGGTTGACCTGGATGATGGTGTCGAAGGCCTTGACGGTTTCCATCAGGCGCTCGATGGTGCGCGGGTCGCCCCAGTTGAGGTACAGCAGGGCGCTGTTGAGGTTGATGCCCTCCTCGTAGGAATGCAGCTCGTCGGTTTCGATGGTGGACAGGCCGTTGGTGAACATGCCGTTGCGGTAGTTGGCATCGGACAGCGCCAGCATGGAGGCGTTGAGCATGTCCGGGTCCACGCCCATCAGCGCGACGCCGGGCCATTGCTGCACCAGGTCCGAGTCGTCGGAGATGCCGCCGCCGAAATCGCCGTAGGCCACCTGGCGCTGCTCGATCCACCAGCGGATGTAGCGGCGGGTGGCGCTGAGGTCTTGCAGCTGCCAGAACGCCCAGGCGGGCACGCCCTTGGGCACGCTGGGCAGTTCGACAGGCAACGCGCCCTGGTTGGCGTAGCTGATGTCGTTCCAGTATTCGCGCCCAAGCGCGTGGTCCGGGTCGACGCGCAGCAGGTCGGTGATGTCGGCGTCCAGGCGCTTGTAGAGCAACTGGCGCTTGGAGGTGGTGTGCTCTTCGACCAGGAAGCCCCAGTTGTCCTTGACCTGGTTGAAGCGGTCGGCGACGTGCTCTTTGATGGCCTCGGCGCGCGGCTTGAACACCAGTTGCAGCTGGGTGCCGTCGAGTGCGTTGGCATCGAAGCCGGGCGCGGCGGCGGCGATGCTGAGCATCAGGCTGTCGTTGCTGAGGATGCGGTCGCGCAGGTCCAGCCACAGCGTGCGGGCCTGGCCGGGGGCGACCGCGACCGAGACGTCGATCATGTCGCGCGCGGGCCAGATGGGGTCCTTGATGCGGATATTGAGCGGGATGCTGCCGTTGTGGGTGGCCGGCAGGGTGAGCGCCGGCAGGGTGATGGCGATGCCGTCCAGGCCGTCGTGCATGTTCTCCCAGCCGTAGGACCAGCTGCGCATCAGCGCCTGGTCCGGCGGCGGGTTGCCCAGGCTGGACGGCACCAGGATGTGCACGATGGGTTGCTGCGCGCTTGCTGCGGCCTTGTCGCTGGGGCGCTTGCGCGCGGGTGCCTTGGTGGGCAGCGCGATGACGGTCTGGCGCTCGCCCGGCGGGTAGCGGCCGGCGATGACATCGCGCAAGGGGGCGAGGTTGTCGTAGTCGGGCTGGATGTCGCTGCGCACGGTGTAGCTGAGTTGCGCGCTGCCTTTGGGCACGGCGCCCGGCTGCACGTTGTAGGCCCAGATTTCCTGGATGGGGGTTTCCTGCGCGGTATTGGCAAAGCGCAGGGTGCCGCCGCGGCGCTCGGGGAACTGGTCCACGCTGCGCACCACGCCTTGTGCGCGTGCGAACAGCGGTTGCGCCTGCGCAGTGGCGGCACCGGCGGCAGCGGGCGCGGTGTAGCTGGCCTGGCCGTAGGCGGCGCCGCGCAGCTCGATGCGGTTGACCGGCTCGTCCGGCAGGGTGAGGTCCAGCGCCTTGCCGCCTTCGACGTAGGTGTTCCAGTCCGGCAGCTGGAAGTAGTCATTGCGGCCGGGCAGGCGCGAGCGGTTGTAGACGCCGGGCCAGGTGGTTTCGGCGATGCCGTCGGTGGCCTTCCACATCCATTGCTTGAGGTCGCGCGCATCGGCGAACTCCACCTTGCGGATGCGGGTGACCGGTGCGGTGAGTGCAGGCGGTACGTGGCCGTTGTCCCAGCCGTAGCGGTGCAGGAAGGCGGCGTGCTGCGCGTCGCCGGTGGGTGCTTCCGCGGTGGTGGGCTCCTGCAGGCGGGCGAGTGCGGCGGCGCCGCTGGCGTCGAGCATGCGGTCGTAGATGCGGAGTTCGTCGAAATCGCTGCCGCGCAAGAAGTTGTAGCGGCTCTGCACCTGGTGCGGCGACATCACGCGGCCGGCCAGGCCGAACTGGTCGAGCGCGGCGTCGAAGTCGAGCGCGCCGCCGTTGGCGCAGGATGCACCGCAGTCCACGCGTGCGGCTTCCTTGCCGTCCACATACAGGCGCACGCCGCGGGTTTCGTCCCAGGCAAAGGCGATATGGGTCCAGTCGCTGGCAGTGGGGTTCTTGTCGAGCTTGAAGGAGACGCGGGTGCGCGCGAGGTTGGCGTCGGTGACGAAGGCATCGAAGCCGTGGCCATTCCAGTCGATGCGCAGCCAGGCCATGTCCCAGCTGGTGTGGTCGGCGTAGCCGACACGGAAGATCACGAATGGCGCCTCGCCCACTGGGTAGCGCGCGCGCCAGAAGAAGCCGAGCGTGCCGCGCTGGGTGTAGAGGTTGCCGGGGGCATTCCACGACAGCACGCCGTCGTCGGCCCACTCGATGGCGTTGCCGCGCTTGCCGGTGGGCACCAGCGTGATCTTGTCGCGGAAGTTGGGCACGCCGTCGCCGCGGGCGACATCGGCCTGCAGGTCGCGGTCGGCCGAGACCCGGAACAGCAACTCCGGGGCCGTGGGGGTGGCCGCACTTGCCGGCAGCGCGATCAGACACAACAAACCCATCCAAACCTTCAGCACACGCACCTCGTCTGGTTCAAAACCACTTTTCAAAACCACTGCTTCAAAACCACTGCCGCACCGCACGGGCGACAGACACTGCAACGCGCCACCGCAACGCGGCACGCGGCGCACGCTTGGCGGCGGGCACGCGGGCCGGCACGTACGAGCGTACATGCCGTGCCTGCGTGCTGCGCGCGCCAGCATGCGCCGCGTGCGGTGGTGCGATGGCTGCGTCCACTACAGACCGTTGGCGGTACGCCACTTGGGAATGTCGTCCTTCAACAGCTTGTCCGGCCAGGTGCCGTGCCAGGCATACCCGACGCGGCGCTCGTTGGGCACCTGCATGTACTCGGTCAAGGCCTTGCCCTCGCGGTTGGCATACAGCGGGCGTTGATTCTGCAGGTCGTAGAAGCGCGCCCATAGTGACGCACCCGGTTGCGCGATGAGGATCACGTCCTGGCCGGTTTCCTGGGTGGAGTCGTCGATCTTCTTGGTGGCCAGGTCGCGCATGCGGTGGGTGTCGAACCAGCGCGCAGCGGCCTCGACCGCGGTCTTGATCTGCGCGGACGGGGTGGGCTGGCGCATCAGAAAGCGCACGATGCTGACCGACTCGCTGGAGGCCAGCGAGGCCAGCTCATACGCGCGCGCCTTGGCCGGCTTGAGCGTGACCTCGTCGTACTGCGCGCCCCAGATGGTGAGCGTGCCGCCGATCTTGACCTGGGTGGCGAGCACGCATTCCAGGCCCTTGGTCACTGCCTGGCGGGCGCGTGCACCGTGGCTGGCACGCAGCAGCGCGCCAGTGTCGCCCTTGCCCTCGCTGATGTCCTGCAGCAGGTTGAGCACGCGCACCATCGCATCGTCGTTGTAGGTGATCTGGTGATGGTAGGACGACAGGTCCGGATAGAACTGCGGCCAGCCGCCGTTGGCGTATTGCGCAGTGAGCAGGTAATCCACGCCGCGCTTGGCGGCGGCCACGTACTTGGCGTTCTTCTCGGTCTTGTAAATGGTGGAGAGGTAGCCGACCTCGTAGGTGGTGGCCTTGTTGTCGATGGTGGCGTCGTCCTTGCGCCCGGGTTGCTGCAGCTCGGCGATTTCCGCAGCGCTGAAGGTGCGGGTGTAGTCCACGGCCACGCCCTTGTACTGCTTGGACCAGCCGCCGGAGGCAGTCTGCAGCAACAGCATGTTGTCGGCGATCTTGTCGGCCATGGCCGACAGCGGGGCCAGCAGCAAGGCGCCGGCGAAGGCGAGCGTGTGGAAACGGAGCAGGTGCGAACGGATCATCAGAACGGCCTCCAGGTGCCGAGGATGGTGTTGCGATCCAGCGCGGCAGCCTGCGCGGCGCTGAGCTGACGCGACCACTTCACGCGGCGCGACGGGTTGGCGCCGGCGCCGCTGCTCTGGTATTCGCTATAGCGGGCGGTGGCCTCGTTGGCGGTGTTGCCCCAGTTGTTCCAGCCCTCGGGCACGATGTGCGCGCCGAGCTGGCTGCTGATGAAGCTCACGCTGGCGTAAGGCCGCCACGGCCGGCCCAGGAACACGCGCGACACGCCGCTGGCAGCGGTGACGCGTGCATTGCGGAATACGAAGCCGTGTGCGCTCTCCTGCGGGGTGGAGGCGGCAGTGAGATAGCCATCGCCCAGCGAGTGCAGCTGCACGTTTTCGAACAGCGCGGTGCCGGCGCCGAACACGAAGTCGACGGTGCCTTCGACATAGCAGTCGAGAAAGTAGGACAGCTTGGCGCCACGCAAATACAGCGTGTCCTGGTAACCGAGAAAGCGCACGTTGCGGAACGCGGCGCGGTCGCCATCCACGCGCACTGCCACCGCCTGCCCCACCGGGCCTGCGTGATTGCCGAAGGCGAGTTTTTCCGCGGTGAAGTCGTTGCCGGCGATGATGACGCTGGACGAGCCGGAGGTGCCGTATTCGGTGCCGGTGGCCGGATTGATGCGCGAGGCGTAGTTGTCGTAGGTGATGATGGTCTGGGTGGCGCCGGCGCCGGTGAGCCTGAGTGCCGGGGCGTTGGCCGGCACCACGATCAGTTCCTGGTAAGTGCCGGCGCCGATGTTGATCTGCGCGCGCTTGCCGCCCTGCACGGCGGCATCGATGGCGGCCTGCACGGTGCGGTAGCCGGCGCTGCCCTGCTTGGCCACGGTGTAGACCGGGTCGGCGGCGATGGCAGCGGTGCTGCCGAGCGACAGCCCGGCCAGCAAGGCGGTGGCGGCGAGAGTACGTAACACGATCCTGCGATGCAGTTGCATGCGTTGCTCCTGTCAGAACTTGTAGCGCGCGCCGATGTAGTACTGGCGCCCGGTGACGGTGTACTTGTCGGGCAGCTCCAGCATGGAATCGACGTAGCGGCGGTCGGGGGTGTCGAGCAGGTTGATGGCCTCAAACGTCAGCGACAGCTGGTCGTTGAGCTTGTAGGACATGTTGAAATCCACGTTTTCCACGCTGTATTTGCCGGTCACGTCGGCGGTGACCAGGCGCTTGCCATCCAGGTCGTAGACGTCTTCCTGGGCCAGGATGTTGTTGATGTAGCCATCGCGATAACTGGTGGACACGCGCGCACTGAAGCGGCCGTCGTCGTAGTAGACGGTGGCGTTGTAGGACTGCGGCGAGAGGTTGAGCAGGTCGCGCTCGGTGGCGGTGGTGGTGATGCTGGTATTGCTGCTGCCGGCGGTACTGAACAGGTAATTGATCTTGGAATCGACCTGGGTGTAGTTGAGCTGGACGCCGAAGTTGCGCCAGAAGCCGGGCAAGAAGTCGAAGGCCTGCTGGTAGGTCAGCTCGAAGCCCTTGAGCGGGCCGCCGGGCGTGTTGAAGTAGCTCTGCACGTTGAAGATGGTGTCCGGCGTGAAGCCTGCGGGGAGCAGGTCCAGCGAGTAGCCCATCGCCTCCCAGGTGCTGAGCACGCGGGTGCGCTGCACGTAGCTGTCGATGTCCTTGTAGAACACCGCCGCCGAGAGCAGCGAGCCTTCGCGGAAATACCACTCGGCGCTGAGGTCGTAGTTGGTGGAGCGGAACGGGTCGAGCTTGGGGTTGCCCAGGTTGATCGAGAAGAAGCGCCCGTCGTCGAAATACTGGGTGGGGCCGCCGCTGACGCTGGGCGACAGATACGCCAGCGTGGGGCGCGCCATGGTCTTGGCCGCGCCGAAGCGCAGCACCACCTCGTCGCTGACATCCCAGGACAGGTTCAACGAGGGCAGGATGTCGCGGTAGTTGTGGTTGACGGTGGTGGGCACCAGCAGGCGCTCGCCGGCCGCGGCGGTGGCGCTGGCCACGCCGAAGAACGACTGGCAGTTGGGCGAAATCGCACCGGCCACGGTGGCCGTGCACGGCGCATAGCCGCTGGCGGCGATCTGCGTCTGCACATAGCGCACGCCCAGGTTGCCGCGCAGCGCGCGGCCCCACAGGTCGGTGTTGAAGTCCAGCTGCAGGTAGGTGCCCAGGCTCTTTTCGTTGACGGCGAAATTGTTGTTGGACGAGCCGAAGTGGCCGACATCGGCCAGGCGGTAGTCGCCGCCGGGCACGCCGGTGTCGCAATCGCAATTGATGTTGAGCAGGTCGGCGACTTTCTGGAAATCCGGAATCACCCAGGTGGTGGGGAAGCTGCCGTTCAAGCTGCGGCCAAAGCCGTCCAGGTTGGTGCTCAAATCGCCCACGCCCACACCGGCTGGCAGTGCCTGCGCCAGTCGCCCGTAGGAGATGTTGCGCGACTCCGACGTGTCCATGTCGTAGTTCTTGTAGGCCAGCCCGGTGCGGAAGGTGAAGGTGGGGCTGATGTTGAATTCCAGATCCACCTTGGCGGTGTCGAAGGTATTGCCCACCGACTGCGGGTTGAGCCGCACCTCGCTGATGTTGGTGCCGCGCGCGGTGCCGTTGCTGTTGACCGGCACTGCGCCGTAGCCCAACCACTGCCAGTTATTCGGGTTGCCCGCATCGAAGGGGAAACTCATGCTGGGGTAATCGCCGCCGCCGCGCCGGTCCAGCACGAAGCCGTCCAGGTTGGTGTTGTCGAAGCTCACCATCGAAAACTCGGGGCGTTCGTAGTCCGAGGTCGAGTGGCCGACCAATGCATTCACGCGCACCTGGTCGTTGAAGCGGTGCTGCAGGTCCAGGCTGAACTGCTTGAACTCGGTGGATTCTTCGATGTTGCTGGATTCGGTGCGGAAGTCGACGTTGTCGAACACGCCGTAGGTGAGGCGGTTCTGGTCGTCCACCTGCGCTTCGCGCACGGCGATCTGGGTCTTGCCGCCGAAGTTGGCGGTGCGGTGCAGGTTGGCGCCGACCGAGTCTTCGCGCTGGTCCTTGTCCAGCTTGGAATACAGCATGTCGAAGTTCAGCAGGGTGTCGTCGCTGACCTTGAACTGCAGCGCGCCGGTGACGCCGAGGCGCTTGATCTCGTGGTCGGTGCGGATATAGCGCGGGTAGCGTGGAATCCAGGCGTTGGTGGCGGTTTCGTAGGCCTGGATGTTCTCCGGCGTGTTGGCCGGGCGCGCGATGCCGGTGCCGCAGTTGGTGGCGCTGATGCCATAGCTGCCCCAGCCGTTGTTGCGGTCCTGGTTGGCCTGCGAGCCGACCCCGGCAGGGGTTTCGTTGGCCAGCGGGTTGCGCGGGGTCTGCGGGTTGTAGCCCACCGGCGAACAGAAACCGTAGGTGCCATTGTTGGTGGCGGTGCTCTGGTTGGAGTTGCGGTAGTTGCCGTGCTCCCAGCGCACCGGGTTGTAGCCTTCCTCGCGCAGGTGGCGCTCGCTGTAGGACACCGACATCAGCGCGCCGACCCGGCCATCGGCCCAGATGTTGCTGATCAGGCCGGAAAAGCGCGGGTCCTTTTCGCGCGAGAGGTCGTTGTAGCCGTATTGCGTGGAGGCGGCCGCTTCGAAGCCGTCGAAGTCGAACGGGCGCGAGCCGCGCAGGTCGACCGTGGCACCCAGTGAGCCTTCGTCCATCTGCGCCGACTGGGTCTTGCTGATGGTGACGCGGCTGAACAGTTCCGAGGCAAAGGTATTGAAGTCGAAACCGCGGCTGCGGTTGACGCCATCGCTGCCGCTGCCGGCAGTGGCCAGCGCTTCCAGCCCGTTGATGCGCACGCGGGTGAAGTCCGAGCCCAGGCCGCGCACGGAGATCTGCTTGCCCTCGCCGCCTTCGCGGTCGATGGAGACGCCGGCGATGCGCTGCATCGATTCGGCCAGGTTCAGATCGGGAAACTTGCCGATGTCTTCGGCGTAGATGGCATCCACCTGCTCCACGCTGTAGCGCTTGGCATCGAGCGATTGCTGCAGGCTTTCGCGGTAGGTGGCCTTGACCTGCACGCGGTCCAGGTCCACCGCATCGGTGGGCGGTGTGGCCGGTGTGGCCGGTGTGGTCTGCGCGACGGCAGCGGCCGCATGCAGTGCCAGGACGATGGCCACCGACAGACGCGCGGTGGGCAGGCGAGCGGCCGCCACGGAGGCGGAACGACGCGAACGGACATGCATGATGCGGCTCTCTCCATGGCACTGGCTGCAATGACGCGCTCAGCCCCCCAAGGCCATGGCGTCGCAATGGGCGACCAACAACACCGCTGCGCAAGCGCGCTGCGTTCTTGCTGGACGTTTCGAACATCACGCCCACCGCGTTGCATGCGCGCACCCGTGCACCGCATCCACGACGGTCAAGCGTTGGAATAAGGGCCCGCTGCGCGTGTGCGCAGCGGGCAGGCAGCGGGTCAGAACTTGTAGCGCAGGCCCAGCAGGTACTGGCGGCCGGTTTCGGCGTACTGCAGCGGCAGCTGGCCGGTGCGTGGCGAGGACACCCACTCGTCGGAGGCCTCGTTGGTGAGGTTGATGCCTTCCAGGCTCAGCTCCAGCTGCTTGCTGATCTTGTAGCGCAGCGAGGCGTCGAGGATGGTGGTGCCGGTCATGCCGTGCACGCCGTCGACGTTGAAGCCGGTTTCCGCACCCGGTGCCTGGGTGAGGTAGTCGTCGCGGTTGGTGGCCGACACGCGCCCTGCGAAGGATTCGCCTTCGTAGAACAACGTGGCATTCCACGACGAGCGCGACAGCCCGAGCAGGTCGTTCTTCATCACCGGCGCGCCGCTGCTGGCCAGGTACTGGATCTTCGAATCGACCCAGGTGTAGTTGAGCTGCACGCCCAGGTTGGCCCACTTGCCCGGCAGGAAGGTGAAGGGCTGGGTGTAGTTGGCTTCCACGCCCTTCAATTCGCCGCCCGGGGTGTTGAGCGGGATGCTGAAGGCGAAGTCGTCGTTGACGGTGGCGCCAGTGCCTTCCAGCAGCGAGGCCGGCAGGCCGCTGCTGGAATACGGGCGCACTTCGCGCGCGGTCTGGATGAAGCTCTCGATGTCCTTGTAGAACAGGCCGACACCGAGCATGGCGCCTTCGTTGAAGTACCACTCCAGGCCGAGGTCGACGTTGGTGGCCTCGATCGGGTCCAGGTCCGGATTGCCGCCGGCCACGGTACGCGCACCGCCGGCCACCGCCACGGTCACGCCGGGGGTGAGGCTGCCCAGGCCGGGACGGCTCATGACCTTGGCCGCGCCAAGACGCAGCAGCAGGTCAGGCGCCAGCTCGGCGACCAGGTTGAACGAGGGCAGCGTGTTGCTGTACTTGCGGCCCACGGTGGTCAGCGCCGGTGCATTGTTGATCAACGCATAGCCGGTGGATTCCTGCTCGGTCTCCACATAGCGCACGCCGAAGTTACCGGAGAACGGAATCGACCCCAGGTCGGTGGAGAACTCGCCCATCAACCACACGCCGCGGTCCTTTTCCTCGACGCTGCGGCTGTTGTTGACGCGCGGGGCCACGGCGAAGCTGCCGCTGTTGCTGTAGATGCCGAACAGGTCGGCCACCGCATCCAGGTTGGGCACCACCCAGTTGGAGGGGCTGCCGTTGATGCCCTTGAGCCCGGCCTGTTCGGTGAGATCGGCCGGCACGATGCGCGTGCCATTGGCGAAGGTGGGCACGGCCAGTTCGTTGGCGCGGCGCAGCTCCACGGTGCTGAAGGTGTAGTTCTTGGCCAGCACGCCGCCCTTGAGGCGGAAGCCGGGGCTGATGTTCCAGTTGAAGTCGATCTGGCCGGTGTCGAAGTCGTTGTCCACCGTCTGCGGACGCAGGCGGATTTCGGCCAGTTCCCAGCCGGTGGGATCGGTCGGGTTGATGCCGTAGTTCAGCACCGGCGCGCGGCTGTTGCCACGGTAGTCGTAGCTGTAGCCGTCGACGTCGTACTTGTCCATGATGATGGTGGTCTGCACCGGGTTCTCGTGCGCCGAGCGCGAGGTACCGACCCGGGCATTGATGCTGAAGTCGTCGTTGAAACGATGCTCCAGGTCCAGGCTGACCTGCCTGAACTCGGTGTTCCACTCGTCGTGGCGGTTTTCGGTACGGATATCGACATTGTCGAATTCGCCGTACACCAGGGCGTTGTTGCGGACCTCGCCGTTACGCACGACCGTGGCCGGCTTGCCGACCAGCACCGGGCGTGCATTGCCGCCGCGGCTGAAGGAAATCGCTTCGATGTAACGCTCGTCGCGCTTGGCGTCGATCTTGGAATACAGCATGTCCAGCGACAGCGTGGTGCGGTCGGTCGGCTTCCACTGCAACGCGCCGGTGACGCCCAGGCGCTGCTGGTCGTGGATCTGCTGGGTATAGCGCGGGAAGCGCGGGTGGTAGACATCGGCCGAGCGCGCCGCGGCGAACGGCGAGGTGGCGCTGAAGCCGCCGTTGCTCGGACCATTGGCCCAGCGGCCGGTGTTGGAGCCCTCTTCCAGCACCTCGCGCTCGGTGTAGGCCACCGACAGCAGGGCGCCGAAGGTGTTGTCGGCCCAGGTGTTGGCGATCAGCGCGGCCACGCGCGGGTTGGCCTTCTCGGCCATGGCGTTGTAGGCGGCCTGGCCGCTGGCGGCGAAGGTGAAGCCGTTGTAATCGAACGGACGCGCGGTGCGCAGGTCGACGGTGGCGCCGAGCGAGCCTTCTTCCACATCGGCCGAGGCCGTCTTGCGCGCGATCAGCTGCGAGAACAGGTCCGAGGCGAACACGTTGAAGTCGAAGCCGCGGCCGCGGTTGGTGCCGCCGCTCTGGTCGCCGGCACCGACGGTGGTGAGCGCTTCCATGCCGTTGATGCGCACGCGGGTGAACTCCGGGCCCAGGCCACGCACCGAGATGGCGCGGCCTTCGCCGGCCTCACGGGTGATCACCACGCCGGGGATGCGCTGCAGCGATTCGGCCAGGTTGAGGTCGGGGAACTTGCCGATGTCCTCGGCGACAATCGCATCGACCACGCCGACTTCGCCGCGCTTGATGTCCAGGGCCTTTTCCACCGAGGCGCGATAGCCGGTCACCGTGACGGTGTCCAGGTCGACGGCCGGTTCTGCGGGCGCTTGGGTGGTGTCTTGTGCTGCCAGGTGGCCGCTCAGCGCAAGGCCGATCGACAACGCCAGCAAGGTAACCGGTGTCTTCCGGCTGGTGGTCCGAAATTGCATGTCCTCCCCTCCCAAGGGTCCATGAACAACATGAAAGTCTGGTTGTGAGCGGCAATGACACCGCTGGTCAAAACGACGTTACCAGCTGAATCCTCCCGTAACATCTTGCAGCGCAGCAGAAAACGTCACCAAATTTGCCCAAAAGGGGTGCAAGCGGTCACTGCGCGTCGCATCATGGGCCTCGCCCGGCGCGTTTGGCGCCGGCTAGAATGACACCGATGGTCATCCTGACGCGCAGCGGTTCCCCCACACCGTGACGCACCACACAGCCGAGGTAATTGCCGCATGAGTCGTGCCCGTATCCTGTGCTTTGGAGAGTTGTTGCTGCGCCTGGGGGCGCCTGGTCACGAGCTGCTGCTGCAGCAGCCGCGGCTGGACGTGCATTGCGGCGGGGCCGAGGCCAATGTCGGCGTATCGCTGGCGCATTTCGGCCATGACGTGGCCATGGTCAGCACGGTGGCCGACAACCCGCTGGGCGCGGCGGTGCTGGGGGAATTGCGCCGCCACGACGTGGACACGCGCCACGTACGGCGGGTGGACGGCCGCATGGGGCTGTACTTCCTGACCACCGGCGCGATCCACCGCCCCAGCGAGGTGGTCTACGACCGCGCCGATTCGGCGTTTGCGCTGGCCCCGGCCGATGCCTACGACTGGCCGGCCCTGCTGGAGGGCGTGCAGTGGCTGCACCTGTCCGGGGTCAGCCCGGCGCTGGGCGCGGACGTGGCGCAGGCCACGCTGGCGGCGGCACGCGCGGCGCGTGCGGCCGGGGTCAAGGTCTCGTTCGACGGCAACTACCGGCCCAAGCTATGGCAACGCTGGCAGGGCGATGCGCGCGGCATCCTGCACCAGCTGTTCGCCTGTGCGGACGTGGTGTTTGCCGACTACCGCGACATCGGCGTGGTGCTGGGCGGCGAATTCCCGCAGGACACGCTGGAAGCGCGGGTGGAAGCGGCAGCGCAGCAGGCGTTTGCCGCGTTCCCGCAGCTGCAGTTGATGGCCTGCACCCAGCGCGTGACGCACAACGTGGACCACCACAGCCTGGGCGCGCTGCTGGTGCCGCGCCGTGGTGCAGTGGCGCGCGCGCCGAGTGAGGAACTGAGCCCGATCATCGACCGCATCGGCGGCGGCGACGCCTTCGCGGCCGGCGTGCTGCACGGCCTGATCGCAGGCTGGTCACTGGACGACACGGTGCGCTTCGGCCTGGCAGCAGGCTGCCTGAAGCACTCGATCCCCGGCGATTTCAATCCGCTCTCGGTGGGCGAGGTGCAGGCCTGCGTGGGGGATGCGCGGTTTGATGTGAGGCGCTGACGCGCCGGGATTGGGGAGTCGGGAGTGGGGATTCGTAACAGCAAGGACAACCGGCATTACATGTCGGTCGTCCGTGATACACCCCGTTCGGGTCCGGCAAGGATCAGCGACGCGTAGCGCACCGCTCTTGCGAATCCCCAATCCCTAATCCCTAATCCCGGCAATCAAGCCAACTCGATGCAGTCGAAGGTCACGTCCGTCTCCACATCGGCGTCGTAATCCACATCGTCACGCTCGAAGCCGAACAGCTTGAGGAACTCGTGCTTGTAGCCGGCGTAGTCGGTGAGCTGGAACAGGTTCTCGGTGGTGACCTGCGGCCACAGCGCCTTGCAGGCGTCCTGCACGTCGTCGCGCAGTTCCCAGTCGTCCAGGCGCAGGCGGTTTTCGGCGTCCACCTCGGCGGGCTGGCCGTCGTCGCGGTACAGGCGCTCGCGGAACAGGCGGTCGAGCTGCTCGATGGTGCCTTCGTGCAGGCCCTTTTCCTTCATGATCTTGTAGACCATGGAGATGTACAGCGGCATCACCGGGATCGCGGCGCTGGCCTGGGTCACCACCGACTTGAGTACCGCCACGTTGGCGCTGCCGCCGCGCTTGGCCAGGCGCGCGTTCAAGCGCTGCGCGGTGTGGTCCAGGTCGACCTTGGCCTTGCCCAGCGCGCCGTGCCAGTAGATCGGCCAGGTGATCTCGGTGCCGATATAGCTGAAGGCCACGCTGCGTGCGCCATCGGCAAGCACGCCGGCGCCGTCCAGCGCATCGATCCACAGCTCCCAGTCCTGCCCGCCCATCACGGTGACGGTGTCGTCGATCTCCTGCGCGCTGGCCGGCTCGATCGAGGCCTGGATGATGGTGTCCTTGTTGGTGTCGATGGCGGTGGCGGTATAGGTCTGGCCGATCGGCTTGAGCGCCGAGCGCTTCACTTCGCCGCTGCCGGGCAGCTTGCGCACCGGCGAGGCCAGCGAATACACCACCAGGTCGACCTGGCCGCCCATCTCGGTCTTGATCAGCTCGATGACCTTTTCGCGCGCGGCATCGGAAAACGCATCGCCGTTGATCGACTTGCTGTACAGGCCCGCGGACTTGGCATGCTCGTCGAACGCGGCCGAGTTGTACCAGCCGGCGGTGCCGGCCTTGCTGGCGCTGCCGGGTTTTTCGAAGAACACGCCCAGCGTGTCGGCGCCGAAGCCGAACGCAGCGGTGATGCGCGAGGCCAGGCCGTAACCGCTGGATGCGCCGATCACCAGCACCTTCTTCGGGCCGTCATTGCGCACGCCGCGCGCACGCGTGGCGGCGATCTGCTCGAGCACATTGCGCTCGCAGCCAAGCGGATGCGTGGTGGTGCAGATGAAGCCGCGCACTTTGGGATGGATGATCAACGTGGACTCCTGGTCAGCAAGATGCTGGCGGCATTTTAGTGCGTGTGACGGACTTTGGGGCGAGCGGCGTTGGCCACCGGCGGTGCGGAGCGGGTGCTGCGTGGCACCGGCATGGTGAGGCCAAGGCACCGAACACGCGCACATCGTCGGCCTGCCGGCGAGACAGCCCGCGGCGCGCCACACGCGGCTGCATCGCCATGCGTGAAGACGCCCGTCATCGCCCGGCACGCCGCGTTGCCGGGCCGGCATCGTCCATACACGGGCGCGAACGAACCACGATCACCCTCGATTTCCTGCCCGAGCGCCTGTGCTACGTTTGCGCCTGCCGTGCCGTGCCTGGCCGCGCCTGATGGCGATCGTCGAGGCTCCTCCCACCGTGCGACCGGTATCCGAGCGAATGTCTCTTCGAAGCGAGCGCGTCACGCAGCTGGGCTCTGTCCCGCGATTTCGGCTTGGGCCATTGCTGGTCGCGCCGGAACGGCTGGTGCTGATCGACGACGGCCAGGCCATCGCGCTGGAACCGCGCATGATGGAAGTGCTGATCGCGCTCGCCGAGCGGGCCGGCGAAGTGGTCAGCGCCGAGCAGCTGCTGATCGAGGTGTGGCACGGCAGCTTTTACGGCGACAACCCGGTGCACAAGACCATCGCCCAACTGCGCCGCAAGCTGGGCGACGACAGCCGCCAACCGCGCTATATCGAAACCATCCGCAAGCGCGGTTACCGGCTGCTGCCCAAGGTGGTGTTCCCCGACGATTATCGCGGTGCGGTACTGGGCGCGCAGGTGTGGGGACACGGCAACCCGTATGTGGGGCTGCAGGCCTTCGATCCCGCGCATGCGGAGGTCTTCTTCGGGCGTAGCCATGCCATTGCGCAGGTGCTGGGCGCGCTGCGCGCGCAATTGCACAGCCAGCGCGGGCTGGTGCTGGTGAGCGGTGCCAGCGGTTGCGGCAAGACCTCGTTGCTGCGCGCCGGCGTGGTGCCGTTGCTGGCGCAGCCCGGCGGGCTGGATGGCCTGCAAGCCCTCGCGGTGGCGTATTGCAACCTGGCCCAATGCCGTGGCGGCGATGTGCTCGACACGCTGGCGCGCGCGCTCGGCGAGTGGGCACCGGGCGGGCGCGCGGTGTTTTCGCCGGCGCAGATGGCGGCGTTGCCCGAGTGGCTGCAGCGCCCTGCACCGCTGCATGCGGCCATTGCCGAAGCGATGCGTCAAGGCACGCCAGCGCGCGACAGCGCACAGACCCAGCGCCATCTGCTGCTGGTGATCGATCACGCAGAAGCGCTGGTGGCCACGCCGGGAATCACCAATGCCGACCGCGCCGCACTGGCCGCCGCCTTGCAGGCGCTGTGCGACAGCGCGCAGGTGGCGGTGCTGATGCTCACCCGCAGCGATTTCTACCCGCGCCTGATCGACGCCTTGCCGCAGATCGTGGAGCTCAAGCGCGGCGACGGACACGTGGATCTGCTGGCGCCACGCGACGGCGAGATCGGCCAGATCATCCGCGTGCCGGCGGCGATGGCCGGGCTGCGCTTCGAAGAAGAGCGCGACAGCGCCAGCCGGCTGGACGATGTGCTGCGCGATGCCACCGCGCGCCAGCCCGATGCCTTGCCGTTGCTGCAGCACCTGTTGCATGCCTTGCATGCGCAGCGCAGCGACGACGGGCTGCTGACCTTCGCCGCCTACCGCGCATTGGGCGGGCTGGAAGGCGCCTTGGCGCACCATGCCGAGCACACCTTCCGCGCCTTGCCGGCTGCCGCGCAGGCGGCATTGGGCCAGGTGCTGAGCGTGCTGAGCGTGATCCACCCCGACAGCGATGCGGTGACCGCGCGGCGGGCGCTGTGGTCGGCCCTGCCGGCGCACGGCGCAGCGCGCGTGCTGGTGGAGGCCTTCGTGCATGCGCGCCTGTTCGTCAGCGAGCTGGTGGCCGGCGAGCCAGGCTTTGCGGTCGCGCACGAGGCCTTGCTGCGGCAATGGCCGCGTGCAGCCGAGTGGATCCATGAAAACCGCCGCCTGCTGCAGGCGCGCAAGCGGCTGCAACTGGCCGCGCAACGCTGGGCCGCCGAAGGCCGGCGCAGCGATCACCTGCTCAACAGCGGGCGCCCGTTGAGCGAGGCGCGCGAGGCGGCGCGGCGCATGCCGCAGGACCTGGACGCGCTGGATCACGCGTTCCTGCATGCCTGCGAGCGCTCGCAGCGCCGCCGCCGTGGCCTGTATGCGGCGGCGGCAAGCATGCTGGTGGTGCTGGCAAGCGCCTCGCTGCTGCTGGGCTGGCAGGCGCGCCAAGCGCAGCAGGTGGCTGAAGAACGGCGCGACCAGGCCCAGCAACTGGTGAGCTACATGCTGGGCGACCTGGCCGAGCAATTGCGCACGGTGGGCAATCTGAAACTGCTCGACAGCGTGGGCAGCCGCGCGCTGCGCTACCTGGAAGACCTGCCCAGCACGAGCATGCAGCCAGGCGATCTGATCAACCACGCCCGCGCGCTGCGCACCACCGGCGAAGTGCTGATGAACCAGGGCAAGCTGGACCAGGCGCAGGCGGCATTCACGCGTGCGGCCGCCACTGCCGAGCAGGCACGCATGCGAGCGCCAGATACCTTGGAGGCGCGCGCGGAAATGGGCCAGGCGGCGTATTGGCTGGGAAACATGGCCTACCGCAGCAAGCAGTTCCCGTTGGCGCAGACTTACTGGTCGCAGTATCTGGCGGCCAGTGAATGGCTGGTGCGCACGGCGCCGGATGACCAACGCTGGCAGCTGGAGCTGTCGTACGCGCTCAACAATCTCGGCACGCTGGCCACCACACGCGGCGATACCACGACGGCGATCGGTTTTTTCGCGCGCGACATCTCGCTCAAGCGCATGCTGATCGCGCGTGCTCCGGACAACCCGTCGTTGCGCTACGAGTTGATCGACAGTTTGTCATGGCTCAGCTTGGCACAGGAGAACCAGGGCCTGCTGGCGCCTGCCGAGCAGGGCTACCGCGATCAAATCGCGATGTTGCGCGTGCTGGTCGAGAACGACCCCGATGCCAATGCCTGGCGACGGCGTCTGGCGGGTTCGTTGATCCGCACCTCCAACCTGGCGGTGGCGCGGGGTCACCTGGCACAGGCGCAGACCGATGCGCAGGACAGCGTGCGGATGTTGCAACCGCTGGTGGCGCTGCAGCCGGACAACCACACATGGCAACGCGATCTGGCGCATGCCTACGCGCAGGCTGGCTGGGTGGCCGCGTTGGATGGGCGTCCCGGTCAAGCCGAACAGCAACTTGGCCAGGCCCGTCAGACCATGGCTGGCCTACTGCAACAGGCCCAGCCGCTGCCCGAATGGCAATGGCTGGATGCCATCATTGCGCTGCGCCTGCACCGCGTACAGACCGGACGCGCAGGCGCACACGCAGGCGACCTTGATCAGATCGTTGCGCGGCTGGATGCCCTGCATCGCGCCAGACCCGACGATCTGCTTGGCATCTCCGCCTTGTCGCAAGCGCTGGTGTGGCATGGCGAACAACGCGCCGCCATCGGCGACGACGACGGTGCACGCACGGCATGGCAGCGCGCGGTGGCGGTGCTGGGCAAGGACATCGGCAACAGCCGCGACAAGACCCTGCTGGACCCCTGGATTCGCGCGCAGGTGCATCTGGGCCAGCGCAGTGCCGTTACGCAACAGCTCGGATGGCTGTATCAGGCGGGCTACCGCCACCCGGGGTTCGTCTCCCTCTATGCCCCGCTTTTCAAGGAACAGGACAGCTCATGACGGATTTCAAGATCAAACTCACCGTGGCACGGGTGGGATTCGGCGGCAACACCGGTGCCGGCGAATATTTCTACAGCTTCGCCCCGGACCTGCTGATCGTGGATAAGCACGACAAGGCATCGACCCTGCTGTATTACTTCGATGAAGACGTCGTCCCCAGGCATTTCAAGATCAAGAGCCTGTTGAGTTCCGATGCCTTGAAACAGATCGGAGAACCCACGATCAGCCCCGACGGCCGCAGCGTGCAGGTCAGCAATGCCAATAGCGTGCCGACACTGATCTTCCTGACCATCATCGTCGAAGACGAAAGCCGCAAGGACAAGAAGACCTGGTTCAGCTGCGATCCCCAGGTTGGCAACGATCCGCAGATCAACCCGCAGGAAACCCCGCCCCTGCAGTAAGCCCTGCCTGGCCACCGGCCTGGCGGTTCGCCACCAGGCGGTGTGTTGCCGCAATGCGTGGGCAGGGCCACAGCGTGCGCACGCCCAGGGGCCGGGGCCGGTGGTGGATACACCACGGCCGCTGGCTCCTGATGTCGACTTGCGCACGCACCCGTTGCCACGGGAGGAACCTGCTGGCGGTCCCGATGGCGCTCGCTGCGCCCTGGCTGGCGGGCGTATTGCCGGGTGCTCCGGCCAGCCGTGGATGGCGACAGCCAGCCTGCCGCGCTGAAGCCAGGAGCGCCTGGCGAGGGCGTCTCATCCCACGCAGTCCCGCGGGCGCGGTTGGGTGTCGGCCGGGGCATCCGCCAGGCGCGCGGCGCAGTGGCTCGCCACCGCCTGCTGCCGGTCATCCCGCTCGGTTCCGTTGCTGAAGGCCACCTTGAGCTGGCCGCGGATGGACCACGCGCCGGGCATGCCTGCGCGGAGGTCGCCAGCACCACGCCCTGCCCATGGCCGACAGCCCAGGCCCGGGCCGCACCCGTGGGCATCGATGCGGGCCGACCAGCCGTCGCAGGTGCGGGCCACTGCGCCCCGCACCGCCCCGGCGCAGGCCGCCACGCTGACCCGCAGGTCGCGCTCGGTTGGCGGCTGGACATGCAGCGCGGCCTGGGCCCAGGCGACCGACAAGTCGGCCTGGGTGGGCGCCGCCCAGGCGCTGGTGGACAGCACGACGCTCAACACCCACAGGTACCGGACCAGGCGCATAACGGACTCCGCAGCGGACCGGAGCGCGGCGCGTCCCCGGGCGACCTCGGTGGCCGCCGGACGACCTTGGTGCTTGGCCGCCCACACGACCTGACGGCAACCTTACGGTTGCTGCCCCATCCTGCCGAATCCTGGAAATCCCCTATAAAACAACGCCATGCAACCTGGCGAAACAGCGTCGTGCGGCGGGAGGTGGTGTGCCCGCGCGTCGAACCAGTTCCCGCGCGCGGCGGCGGCAGCGCTGCAGAGCCCGCTCTTACGATTCCCCAATCCCCATTCCCGATTCCCGATTCCCCGCCCTCAAATCACCCGCAACGTAATCGCCTTCAACACCGCCCTTGTGCGGTCGCGGGTGCCGAGCTTTTCCAGGATGGTGGAGACGTAGTTCTTCACCGTGCCCTCGGCCAGGAACAGGGTGCGGGCGATCTCCTTGTTGGAATAGCCGCCGGCGAGCAGGCGCAGGATCGCCACCTCGCGCTCGCTGAAGGTCTCGCGCGGGGGCTGCTGGTCGCGGAACTGGTAACGCGCGCGCACCGGGTCGGTGCTGACCGGCTGCAGCAGGGTCTCGCCATTGGCGACCCGCTCGATCGCCTCGCGCAGGTCTTCCGGGGCGGCGTCCTTGAGCAGGAAGCCCTGCGCGCCGGCCTCGGTGGCACGCAGCAGCAGGTCGCTGTCGTCGAAGGTGGTCAGCAGCAGCACCGGGGTGCGGTCGCCGCGGGCGCGCAGTTGCTGCAGCGCCTGGATGCCGTCCAGGCCGGGCATGCGGATGTCGCTGAGCACCACGTCCACGGTGGTGCTGGCGAGCGCGTCCAGCAGGCCCTGGCCGTCGTCGGCCTCGCAGGCCACCTCCACGCCCTGCTGCTGCAACAGCGCGCGCAGGCCGGCGCGGACCAGGACCTGGTCATCGGCCAGCGCGATGCGACGTGGACTCATGCCGGCAGCCTCGCCATCAGGTGCATGCCGCCCTGGGCGGTGCGGCCGAGCTCAAGCCGCCCGTGCAGGGCGGCCAGGCGTTCGCGCATGCCGGTGATGCCGTTGCCTTCGCGGATGCGCTCGGCGCGGCGGCCATCGTCGCGGATGTCCACGTGCAGCTGCGCGCTCTCGCAGTGCAGGTGCACGGCCACCTCGTTGGCGTCGGCATGCCGGACGGCGTTGGTCAGCGCCTCCTGCACCAGCCGCAACAGCAGCTCGGCCACGCGGGCATCGGTGATGCGCACGGCCGGGTCGATCTGCAGGCGCAGCGCCGGGCGCGGGAACGGTGCAGCCAGCGCGCGCAAGGCGGTCTGCAGATCCAGGCCCTGGTCGTCGCGCAGCGACTGCACCACGTTGCGGATGTCCGCCAGCAGGTCGGCCGACAACCGCTCCACCACCGCGATCTCCTCGCGCCGTGCCAGTGCCGGGTCGGCGCCGAGCAGGCGCAGGTTGATGCGCATGGCGGTGAGCTTGTGCCCGGCCACGTCGTGCAGCTCGCGCGCCAGGCGCAGGCGCTCGGCATCGCGCGCGCTGTCGGCCAGCAGCGCGCGGGTGGCCAGCAGGTCGGCATTGACGTAGGCCAGCGCGTCGCGGGTGCGCTCGGCAGTACGCGCGTAATGCGCGGTCAGCGCGGCGAAGGCCTGGAAACCGGCGTAGATGCCGACGATCAACCACGGGCGCTCGAACCCGGCCTGCACCAGCAGCGCATACATGCCCGCGTTCAACGCCAGCGCCAGCAGCAGCACGCGCGCCGGCGGCCAGGTCATGCCCGCCTGCGCCACCAGCATGACCAGCAACACCGGGGCGGTGCCGGCACGCGGCTCCATCCAGACCAGCAGCAGGGCCATGGCCGCCTGCAGCAGCGTGGCGACAGTGCGCAGCGCATGCAGCGGCGGCAACACGGTATGCAGCAGAAACAAGGCGGTGAAGCCGGCCAGCACGCCCCAGCGCCAGGCGCCCTGCGGTGAGGCGTCCGGCACGAACGACAAGGCCACCGCGGCAATGGTGAACGCGCCGGCCAGACGCAGCGGTTGCAAGCAATGAAACAGGGACGAGGTCATGCGGCGATGCTGACGGCCGCGCGGCCGCGCGGCAATGGCACGGAGGCAGAAAGTGACTTCCGGCAGGTGGGCGCGCTGCCCTGTCGCCGCTGTCGTCGCTGTCGTCGCTGTCGTCGCTGCGGCGCGGCCGCACCTTGCCACGCCGCCCCATCGTCACGGAAGCACGCCCTGCCCGCTTGCAGCCGGCCGGGCGCGCAGCCGTCCACCCGCCCCACCGATGGTCTTACACTCAGCGGCTACCCGCAGCTGCCGTGCGTCTTCGATGATCATTTCCGCCGCTTCCGACTACCGTGCCGCTGCGCAGGCGCGCCTGCCGCCCTTCCTGTTCCACTACATCGATGGCGGCGCGTACGCCGAGCACACCTTGCGGCGCAACGTCACCGATCTGGCCGATATCGCGCTGCGCCAGCGGGTGCTGCGCAACATGTCGGACCTGAGCCTGGGCACCGAATTGTTCGGCGAGACGCTGGCGATGCCGGTGGCACTGGCACCGGTCGGGCTGACCGGCATGTACGCGCGCCGTGGCGAAGTGCAGGCCGCACGCGCGGCGGCGGCGCGCGGGATCCCGTTCACGCTGTCCACGGTGTCGGTGTGCCCGATCGAGGAAGTGGCGCCGGCGATTACGCGCCCGATGTGGTTCCAGCTGTACGTGCTCAAGGACCGCGGCTTCATGCGCAACGCGCTGGAGCGCGCCAAGGCCGCCGGGGTGACCACGCTGGTGTTCACCGTGGACATGCCCACGCCCGGCGCGCGCTACCGCGATGCGCACTCGAGCATGAGCGGGCCCAATGCGGGGCTGCGGCGCATGCTGCAGGCCGTCACCCATCCGCGCTGGGCCTGGGACGTGGGCCTGCTCGGCAAGCCGCATGATCTGGGCAACATCTCGACCTACCGCGGCAGCCCGACCGGCCTGCAGGACTACATCGGCTGGCTGGGCGCCAACTTCGACCCATCCATCGCATGGAAGGACCTGGAATGGATCCGCGAGTTCTGGACCGGGCCGATGGTGATCAAGGGCATCCTGGACCCGGACGACGCGCGCGATGCGGTGCGCTTCGGCGCCGACGGCATCGTGGTGTCCAATCACGGCGGGCGCCAGCTCGACGGCGTGCTGTCCAGCGCGCGTGCGTTGCCGGCCATTGCCGATGCGGTGAAGGGACAGCTGAAGATCCTGGCCGATTCGGGCATCCGCAGCGGGCTGGACGTGGTGCGCATGCTGGCGCTGGGCGCCGATGCGGTGCTGCTGGGGCGGGCGTTCGTCTACGCGCTGGCCGCTGGCGGGCAGGCCGGCGTGGAGAACCTGCTGAGCCTGATCGAAAAGGAAATGCGCGTGGCGATGACCTTGACCGGCACCCATTCGATTGCCGAGATCAGCAGCGATGCGTTGAGCCGGGTGACGCGGGAGCGTGCGGTTTCGCCTTGACGGGAATCGGGAATCGGGAATCGAGATGCTTAGCAGAGCGGATGATCTGCGGCTTGGCTGCAGGGCCCTCTAGCTGGCTGCAGGGCCCTTGCCCGCCCACCATCGCGGGACACGCCGCAAGTACGTCCTTGTAGGCTCTTACGCGGCATCCATGCCGCGTAAGGTTCCGCGACGGTGGGCGGGCAAGGGCCAGTCAAGATGGTCGGTACGCATGGTCAAGCTCGGGGTGTGATGCGCACCTATTGGATAATTCGAATAACGACGCGTTGCAAGCGATCGTCATGCACGCGTGGACGCCGCACTCAGAATCTGAAGCTGCGAGTACTCCATGCCGATTCCGAGCACAGGCCGAGCCCGCCTCGCGGCTAGGCAGCAGGTTTGTTAGACACGCTTAGTTCTCATCGCCGCCGGTGGGCAAGGATTGCCGCAACGCCAGCACCGAGGCCCAGGGATCTACGCGTTGGCGCCTGGCGCGTTCCAGCGCCTTGTCCATCGGGAAGGCGTCCGGGCCGCTGATCTTGCCGAGTTCTTCCCAGCGTAGCGGGACGGCGACGGTGGCTTTTTCGCGCGCGCGCAGCGACCACGAACAAACGCTGGTGTTGCCGCGCCCGTTGCGCAGCCAGTCGACGAAGATCACGCCGTGGCGCTTGGCCTTGCTCATGGTGGCCACGTAGCGGTCAGGCGCATGCGTTGCCAGCGCCTGGGCGAATGCCTCGCAGAAATCGCGCGCCTGCTCCCAGTCCGCTTCCGGCACGATCGGCACCACCACGTGCAGGCCCTTGCCGCCGGACAGGCGCACCGCGCTTTCCAGCCCCGCGCTGCGAAGCTTGGCGCGGATGTCACGCGCGGCAGCCACCACGTCGGCCCAGGACACCGCCTCGCCGGGGTCCAGGTCGAACACCAGCCGATCCGGATGCTCCGGATCGTCGACCTGCGCGCCCCAGGGATGCAGCTCCAGCGTGTTCATCTGCACCAGCTCGAGCAGGCCGGCGGCATCTTCGACGTAGATGTAATCCTCGGTGCCGCTTTTTTGCTGCAGCGGAATCGCCTTGATGTGCGTGCCCAGGTGGCGGCCTTCGTGCTTCTGGAAGAAGCAATCGCCACCGGCGCCATCGGGGCAGCGCAGCAGCGACAGGGGCCGGCGTGCGATCTCCGCCAGCACCAGCGGCGCCACTGCCCGGTAGTAGTCGGCCACCTCGCCCTTGCTGATGCCCGCTGCAGGGAACACCACCCGCTCTGGATGGGTGATGGTGATGCCGTCTGTCGACATGGACGTGGACGTAGATTTGGATTTGGATGTTGTGGACTTGGACGCCATGGATTTGGAAGCCGTGGACGTGGCCGCCGCCGCCTTTTTGGATGTCGTGGTCGCGGTCGTCTTCGATGCCGTTGAACGCGCGCGCTTGCTGGTGGTGCTGGTGGATGCGTCGACTGTCGTTCTGGATGTTTTCATGGTCGCCGTCGTGCGCGCCGGCGCAGCGGCCGTTGCCGCACCACGTTTGCCCGCAGCACGCGCCTTGCCCGGCGTGGCGCGGTCGCCGCCCAACTCGCTCATGGGTTTGTCCTCACGTAGACGCTTGAACGCGGCCTGCCGCAACAGACCTTCCTTCGCCCAGCCGCGGAAGGCGACCTCGGCGATCAGCACCGGCCGGACCCAATGCACATCGCGTGGCCGCCCCGGGATGTGCGTGGGCAATTCCAGCGTGGCGGTGTCGCTGTGCAGCGCCTGCAGCAGCGCGGTGATCTTGCCGAGCAAGGCATCGTCGAATCCGGTGCCCACACGCCCGACATAACGCAGCGTCTTGCCGTCGCGCTGCGCCATCAGCAAGGCGCCAAAGCCGCTGCGTGCGCCCTTGGGATCGGTGTAACCCACCACCACGAACTCGTCGCTGTCCTCGTGCTTGGTCTTGACCCAATCGGCGCTGCGTCCTGCACGGTAGGGCGCATCGGCGAGCTTGCTGACGATGCCTTCCCAGCCGGTGCCGGCGCTGGCCGCGAAGACCTCCGGGCCATGGCCGATCACATGGTCGCTAAACGCCAGCGTGCCCGGCGCATCGCCCAGCAACTCGCGCAGCAACTGCTTGCGTTGCAGCAACGGGGTATCGCGCAGGTCCACCCCGGCCACGCCCAGCAGGTCGAACACGATGTAGCGCAGCGGCTGCACGGCGCTGCCATCGAGCGCACGCTGCAGCGCCGAGAAATCGGTGCGCCCCTTGGCATCCAGCACCACCAGCTCGCCATCCAGGCGCGCATCGCGCACCGGCAAGGCCTGCACTGCGCGCACCACCTCCGGGAAGCGCTGCGTCCAGGCCTGGTCGTTGCGCGAGCGCAGCTGCACCTCGCCATCGACCAGATCGGCCAGCAGGCGGTAGCCGTCCCACTTGATCTCGTGCAACCAGCGCTCGCCATCGGGCGCCTGCTCGCGCAGCAAGGTCAGTTGCGCGCGCAGCTCGGTGGGGCATGGCGCGTCGCGGGCGCCGTCCAGCGCCAGGGCGCGGGTATGCCATTGCGCGGAACGTGCACGCGCTGGGCGTGCACGTTTGCTGGCCGCAGGCGACGTTGCGGCGCTCGTTTTTGCCGCTGGTGCACGCCGCGCCCGGCTGGCCTTGGCACGCGTCGCCGGGGCGGCCGCTGCCGATGCGCCGGCCGCCTGCTGCGCCACCAGCGCATCGGCATCCAGATCGGCCGCATACGCATCGGTGCGCTTGAACAGCAGCCACTGCGGTTTGCCGCCGCGCATCTGCGTGCGCACCAATGCAAAACCGCCGCGCAGCAGCGTGCCCTGCAGTTCGAATTCCAGCTTGCCGGCGTCCAGCGCCGCCAACGCGTCGCCCTCGCACTGCCAATGCCCGTGGTCGAACACCTCCACATGCCCGGCGCCGTAATGGCCTTGCGGGATATCGCCGGCGAAGCTGGCGTACGACAGCGGGTGGTCTTCCACCTCCACCGCCAGGCGTTTTTCGCCCACGCGCAACGAGGGCCCCTTGGGCACGGCCCAGCTCTTGAGCACGCCGTCGAGTTCCAGACGGAAGTCGTAATGACGCGAGCTGGCGTGATGCAGCTGCACCACGAAGATCGGCTGCTTGCTGGCGCGTGCGGGCGTGTCGCCGGCCGGCTCCGGGGTCTGGTCGAAGCGGCGCTTGGCGTTGTAGTCGCGCAGTGACATGGACTGGGCCTACCCGGCCTTGCGGCGCGGCGCTGCCTTGCTGGCCGTGGCCTTGGTGGCCTTGCCCGCGGTCTTCTTGGCGGCCTTCTTGGCCACTTTCTTGGCGGCGGTCTTGGCGGTCTTCTTGGCCGGCGCGGTTGCCGGCGCGCTGCTCTTCTTGGCCGGCGTGCGCGTGTTGGCCTGCAGGCTCTTTTGCAGCAGCGACATGAAATCGACCACGTTGGTGGTGGCGTCCTCGTGCTGCGGCGGCTCGACATCCGCGGTGGTGGTGCCGCCCTTGGCCTGGATGCGCTTGCGCAGGATCTGCTCGAGCTTGCCGCGGAATTCGTCGTGGTAGTCCTCCGGCTGCCAGGTGCCGGACATCGACTCGATCAGCTGTTTGGCCATCTCCTGTTCCTTGGGCGTGATGCGGTACTCGCCCACCGCGCCGGCCGGCAACTTGAAGTCCTGCGGGTCCACCACTTCCTGCTGGTAGCGCAGCAGCAGCAGGATCAAGGCATCGCCCTGCGGCATCACCGCGGCAAGGTATTCGCGCGTGCGGATCACCACCTTGGCGATGCCCACCTTGCCGGTGTCGCGCAGCGTCTCGCGCAGCAGCACGTAGCCCTTTTCGGCCTTCTTGCCGGGCACCAGGATGTAGGGCTTTTCGAAATAGCGCGGGTCGATGTCGGCGGCATCGACGAAGGTTTCCACCTCCACCGTCTCGTGGCTCTCGGGGGAGGCCGAGCGGATGTCCTGCTCCTCGACGATGACATAGCTGCCCTTGTCGTACTCGAAGGCCTTGACGATCTCCTTCCACGGCACTTCATCGCCGGTGTCGGCGTTGACGCGCTCGAAGCGGATCGGCTTCTTGTCGCGCGAGTCGAGCATGCGGAAATGCAGGTCCACCTTGCGCTCGCCCGACATCAACGACACCGGCACATTGAGCAAGCCGAACGACAGGGTTCCGGTCCAGATCGGTCGTGCCATCGGCGTGTGACTCCCGGTGCTGTTTGGGGTAGCCCATAGCTGTAGCGCGGCCACCGTGATCCATGCGTGAGCCATGTGTCTGCAGCTGCCACTGCGCCCCCTTCACCCGGTACGCGGTGAACTGCGCATCCCTCTCGACTTCCAGGAGAACCGCATGTCCCGTGACCTGCTACGCGAGCAACCGGCCCAGCCGGGCGAACAGCACGGCAAGCGCGATGCCGAGCACTACGAAGACCGCGGTGCCGGCGATGCGCCCGACACGCTGATTCCGGCCAATGGCGACACCCCGGCCAAGAAGCCGGGCACCGCGCCGTCGACCGTGGCAGACCGCTGACGACCGCCGGCTGAACACCCGCCCGGCCGCAGCAGCCGGGCGGGTGCGGGTTACGCCCGCCCTGCCTGCTGCAGCCGGGCAAATTCCTCATCGGCAAACAGGCGCGAGCGCACCAGAAAGCGCACGCCCTCGCCGTTTTCCAGCGAGAACATGCCGCCGCGGCCCGGCACCACGTCGATGATCAGCTGGGTGTGCTTCCAGTAGTCGAACTGCGAGGGGCTGATGTAGAACGGCGCGCCGCCGATCTCGCCCAGCAGCACGTCGCGGTCGCCGACGATGAAATCGCCCACCGGAAAACACATCGGCGAGGAGCCGTCGCAGCAGCCGCCGGATTGATGGAACAGCACATCGCCGTGGCGCGCGCGCAGCGTGTCGATCAGCTGCAACGCCGCCAGCGTGGCCATCACCTGCAACGGCGGGTCTGTCTGCGTGGTGGTGCCCTGCATCGTCTGCCTCCTGCGGCGCGGTCAGGCCGCCATGTCGAGCACGATACGCCCCTCGATCGTTCCGGCGTGCATGCGCGCGAACACGTCGTTGATGTTGTCCAGGGTGTCGGTGGCCACGGTCGCCGCGACCTTGCCCTGCTCGGCGAAGGCAAGCGACTCCTGCAGGTCCAGCCGGGTTCCGACGATCGAGCCGCGCACGGTCACGCCATTGAGCACCATGCCGAAGATGTCCAGCGGGAACTGGCCCGGTGGCAGGCCGTTGAGCGACACCGTGCCGCCACGCCGCACCATGCCGATCGCCTGCTCGAACGCCTTGGGCGATACCGCGGTGACCAACGCGCCGTGTGCGCCGCCGATTTCCTTCTTGAGGTACGCCACCGGATCGGTGGTGCGCGCATTGACCGTCACCGTTGCGCCCAGGCGCCTGGCCAGTGCCAGCTTGGTGTCGTCCACATCCACTGCGGCCACGTTCATTCCCATCGCCTTGGCATATTGCACTGCCATGTGGCCGAGCCCGCCGATGCCGGAAATCACGACCCACTGACCCGGCTTGGTCTCGGTGACCTTCAGGCCCTTGTAGACGGTGACGCCCGCGCAAAGGATCGGCGCGACCTCGACGAAGCCGATGCCCTTGGGCAGGAGGCCCACGTAGTCGGCATTGGCCAGCGCGTACTGCGCGAAGCCGCCGTTGACCGAGTAGCCGCTGTTCTGCTGCGCCTCGCACAGGGTTTCCCAGCCACCCAGGCAGTGCTCGCAATGCCCGCAAGCCGAGTACAGCCACGGGATGCCGACGCGGTCGCCTTCCTTGATGTGCTTGACGCCTTCGCCGACCGCCACCACGTTGCCAACACCTTCGTGGCCGGGAATGAATGGCGGGTTCGGCTTGACCGGCCAGTCGCCTTCGGCGGCGTGCAGGTCGGTGTGGCAGACGCCACAGGCTTCGATCTTGACCAGGATGTCGCCGGCGGCCGGACGCGGCACCTGCACCTCCTCGATCACCAGAGGCTTGCCGAACTCGCGTACCACTGCAGCTTTCATCGTCTTGTCCACATTGCACTCCTGTCGCTGTCGTTGAGGAACCTTAGCCCCGGGCCGCAACCGGGGCCTTGATCGAGGTCAACGCCGCGGTGCGGACGCGCGGCGCCAGCCGATCGTCGCCGCGCACAAGCGCGACCGGCATGGGTGTCAGAAGAGGCCCAGCGCCTTGGGCGAATAGCTCACCAGCAGGTTCTTGGTCTGCTGGTAATGGTCGAGCATCATCTTGTGATTCTCGCGGCCGATACCCGACTGCTTGTAACCGCCGAACGCAGCATGCGCCGGATAGGCGTGGTAGCAGTTGGTCCACACGCGCCCGGCCTGGATCGCGCGGCCCATGCGATACAGCCGGGAGGCATCGCGGCTCCACACGCCGGCACCCAGGCCGTACAGGGTGTCGTTGGCGATCGCCAGGGCCTCGGCCTCGTCCTTGAAGATGGTCACCGACACCACCGGGCCGAAGATCTCTTCCTGGAACACGCGCATCTTGTTATGGCCCTTGAACACCGTCGGCTTGACGTAGAAGCCGCCGGACAGCTCGCCGTCGAGCGTGTTGCGCTCGCCACCGATCAGCACCTGCGCGCCCTCCTGCTTGCCGATGTCGATGTAGGACAGGATCTTTTCCAGCTGCTCGCTGGAGGCCTGCGCGCCGACCATGGTGTTGGGATCCAGCGGGTTGCCCTGCTTGATCGCGGCCACGCGCGCCAGCGCCTTCTCCATGAATTTGTCGTAGATCGATTCCTGGATCAGCGCGCGCGAGGGGCAGGTGCACACCTCGCCCTGGTTGAAGGCGAACAGCACGAAGCCTTCCACCGCCTTGTCGAGAAAGTCGTCGTCTTCGGCCATGACATCGGCAAAGAAGATGTTCGGCGATTTGCCGCCCAGCTCCAGCGTCACCGGGATCAGGTTCTGGCTGGCGTACTGCATGATCAGCCGGCCGGTGGTGGTTTCGCCGGTGAAGGCGATCTTGGCGATGCGCGGGTTGCTGGCCAGCGGCTTGCCCGCCTCCAGGCCAAAGCCGTTGACCACGTTGAGCACACCGGGCGGCAACAGGTCGCCGATGACGTCCATCAGCACCAGGATCGAGGCCGGGGTCTGCTCGGCCGGCTTCATCACCACGCAGTTGCCGGCGGCCAGCGCCGGTGCGAGTTTCCAGCACGCCATCAGCAGCGGAAAATTCCACGGGATGATCTGCCCGACCACGCCGAGCGGTTCGTGGAAGTGATAGGCGATGGTGTCGCTGTCGATCTCGGAGATGCCGCCTTCCTGCGCGCGGATGGCGCCGGCGAAATAGCGGAAGTGATCCACGCACAGCGGCACGTCGGCATTGAGCGTCTCGCGCACCGGCTTGCCGTTGTCCCAGGTCTCGGCATGGGCGAGCAGTTCCAGATTCTGCTCGATGCGGTCGGCGATCCTGAGCAGCACGTTGGCGCGGTCGGTGGTGGAGGTCTTGCCCCAGGCGTCCTTGGCCGCATGCGCCGCATCCAGCGCCGCTTCGATGTCCTGCGCGTTGGAGCGCGCGATCGCGGTGAACACCTTGCCGTTGATCGGCGTGGTGTTGTCGAAGTACTGGCCACTGTGCGGCGCCACCCACTTGCCGCCGATGAAGTTGTCGTAGCGCGGCTTGAAGATGGACTGCGGGTCGGTGTTCAGCGGCTTGGCGGATGTGACGGCGTTCATCGGTGTCTCCTGCGGTACATGGGAAGAAGCCCGTGACGGGCGTCTCCGCTGTCACGCAAGGGTGATGCCAGGTTTTTCCTGCTGCATTGCGTCACGCCCGATCGCGCTGCGGGTGCAACAGATAGTGGAGGTCTTCGCTGCGGCGCATCACGCGCGGCGCTTGCGCTGTGTCCGCAAACATGGTGTTTATCGCGACAGTGATCTTCTGGACTGTCGCAAATTGCGACACGAGGTGGCGGATGGCGATGTCGACGGAGCAGCAGCTGGGCCGCGCGCGGCGCTCGTTCTTCGAGCACGGCGCGATGCCGGCCGGGCAAGTACCGGACGCGATCCTGCAGTCGTGGCGACGCTGCCAGCGCCAGGGCCTGGCCGCCGAGGCGACCCCGGCGATCGAACCGGTCAGCGCCGCACGCCTGCGCGAGATGCGCGAACGCCACGAGACCCTGTGGCGGCGCGCGCGCGCCGAGCTGGAAGGGCTGTCGGCCGACGCAGCGGCCACCGGCAGCGTCGTGCTGCTCACCGACGAGGCTGGCTGGATCCTCGATGCCGAGGGCAGCACCGGCTTCCTTGAGCGCGCCGGGCGGGTGGCGCTGATGCCCGGCGCCTGTTGGAGCGAGAGCGTGCTCGGCACCAATGCCATCGGCACCGCGATCGTGGAGAGCCGCTCGATCGAGGTCCGCGGCGGCGAGCACTATCTCGCCCCGCACGGCATCCTCAGCTGTGCCGCGGCGCCGATCTTCGACCCTTACGGGCAGTTGGTGGGCGTGCTCGACATCTCCGGCGACGCGCGTCTGCAGCACATCCACGCGCTGGGACTGGCGCGGCGCGCGGTCGCCAGCATCGAGCACCGCTACTTCGACGACGGCATCGCCGATTGCGAACTGCTGCGCGTACACCACGACCCGGCCCTGCTCGGCACCGCGCACGAGGGCCTGCTGGCATTCCGCGGCGGGCGCCTGGTGGCAGCCAACCGCGCCGGCCTGCAGCTGTTCGGGCTGGAGCGCCACGAACTGGGGCGCGCGTGCTACGACGCGCTGTTCGAGGAGCCGCTGACCCGGCTGCGCCACGACGGCGCCCTGTTCGATCGCCAGGGCCGCGCCCTGTACGGACGCGTGGACGAGCGCGGCGACGCGCGGCCGCGCCGGCGCGCCACGCAGCCACCGATCACGGTCTCGGCCGCCCGCCAGGACGGTGACCGCGACGCACCGCTGTTCGAGGCCGAGATCGCGCGCCTGCTCGGGCGCGCCTGCCGGGTGCTGGATGCCGAGCTCCCAGTGCTGGTGCAGGGCGAGACCGGCACCGGCAAGGAGGTGTTCGCGCGCGAGCTGCACCGCCGCTGCACGCGCGCCGCCCGCCCGTTCGTCGCGGTGAACTGCGCCGCGCTGCCCGAGGGTCTGATCGAGGCCGAGCTGTTCGGCTACGAGGACGGCGCCTTCACCGGAGCGCGCAAGCACGGCAGCCCGGGGCTGCTGCGCCAGGCCGAGGGCGGGGTGCTGTTTCTCGACGAGATCGGCGACATGCCGCTGGCGCTGCAACCGCGGCTGCTGCGCGTGCTGCAGGAGCGCGAACTGTCGCCGCTGGGTGGCGGCAAGCCGGTGCGGCTGGATTTCGCGCTGGTCTGCGCCACCCACCAGGACCTGCAAGCGGCAATCGCCGACGGCCGCTTCCGCGCCGACCTGTACTACCGCATCGCCCATCATGTCGTGGCGCTGCCGGCGCTGCGCGCGCACGCCGACCGCCCGCTGCTGGTGCAAGAGCTGTGGCAGCGCCTGGGCCAGGGCCGCCGGCTCAGCAGCGACGCCCTGCGGGTCCTGGCCGACTACGACTGGCCGGGCAACCTGCGCCAGCTCTCGGCCTGCCTGCGCACGCTGGTGGCGCTGAGCGAACCCGGCGAGCGCATCGACCGCGACGCGCTGCCGGGCTACCTCGCCACCCGGACCGCAGTGTCGGCGCTAGCCGCTGCCGCACCGGCACCGACCGATAGCCTGGAGCAGCTGGCACAGGCGGCGATGCGGCAGGCGCTGGACGCCTGTGGCGGCAACGTCGCGCAGGCGGCACGCCGGCTCGGCATCAGCCGCAGCACGCTGTATCGCCGGCTCGGCCCGCAACGGGCCTGACACCGGGCGCGCCCACCGACCCGGCCCGGGAGCGCGCGGATGCGCATGCCCACCACCAAGACCCCCCGCCGCCGCCATCACTGCCGGCATGCGTCATGCTGTATTCCTCGACGCAACGGCGGCGTGTGGGCAACGGGAAACGCCGACGCGAGCCAGCTCGGCGCATTGCCGCCGCTGACGCCGTCTCACGTTGCGCATCAAGTGGGGCGTCCTGCGGGTACGAAACCTTACCCGCCATGCCTCTCAACGTGCCTGGACCTCCGCCCGCCATCGCGATCGCTGCAGGCCGCGACTACAGTGCCGCCGTGGATCGCCACGGGTGACTCGCACACCGTGCGCACGCACCTCAGCCGCGCGGTGCAGTCGGCTTGAAGACGTCGGGATCGGCCATGGCAGCAGCGCAATCCTGCACCTTCCTCAGGTGATAGGACTGCAACTGCCAACCCGCTGCGCCCGATGCCGCAGTCCACCGATACGTCCAGTGGTAGCGCATCCCCGCGCCACATGCGTCGATGGCGACCGCATCCCCAGGCTGACCATGCTCCGGGAAGGCCACCTCGGGACTGGTCAGGTCTGCACGCCCGCCGGCAGCTGGCGCGTGCGTGCGGTAACTGGTGCGTAGCTGGCCTAGCTCGGCGGCGCTTGCCGGCCGCTGTTGCCTGGACGGCTGCGCCAGCAACCAGCGATGCACCTGCGCCACGGCTGGGCTATCGGCCGGAAAGGTCCGCGTTACCTGCAGCGTGCCTTGTTCCGAGGGTGCAGCGGCACTGGCGATGGTGCCGCTCAACAGACTGGTCGCGCCGAGCGCCGCAACCGACACCACTTGCAGGAATGTCATCCCATGCTCCATGCGCTGTGTGCGGAACACCGAGCCTAGCACGCACCGCACGACCGGCTGGCCGCAGGGGCTGCAGCGATGCCGTGCAGGACCAGGTGCGCCATTTCAGCGACTGAAATAACCTGCCACGCAGGGGTGGCTGCGTGGATGCAAACCGATGCCGCCGGCACCCGCGCACCGAGCGCAGCGATCAGATCCAGACGTCGTTGTCTGCGGTGTAGGCGCCGCCCGCATCGCCGGTATTGACCACGCCGCGCGGCTCGACCAGCAGCACGCTGCATTCGTGCTCCGCCGCCGGCCGGTGTTCGACACCCTTGGGCACCACGTGCATCTGCCCGGCCGACAGCGCCACCACGCCATCGCGAAATTCGATGGTCATGCTGCCGTCCAGCACGATGAACACCTCGTCCGTGTCCGCATGCCGGTGCCACACGAACGCACCCTGCAGCTTGACCAGTTTGAACTGGTAGTCGTTCATTTCCGCCACGACACGCGGGGACCAGTGCTGCGACAGCAGGGCGAGCTTGTCGCTGAAATCGATCGGGGCGTAGCGCGTGTTCAACGGAAACATCCTTGCGGCGGAATGCGCGTGCAAGCTTAGTGCATCGCATTGCGCGCAGTCACTGCTGCAGAAACGCGGCGCCCTGCCGTGACGCCCGGCAAGCAATGCGAGCGGCTTGCCGAACGCAGTGCGCGCTTAGGTACCAGCGGTGCGGGTGTCTGCCGCACGCCACGCTTGCACGGCTGCGCTCACCTGCGCCCCGTGGCTGGCGCTGACATCGCGCGCGGCAAAGGCGTGCGGCCGCCATTGCACCTGCGCAGCCAGTCGTGCGCAGGCGGCATGCCCGTCTGCCAGCACATTGGCCTGCTCGGTTGCGTCCAACGCCAGCAGCAGCGAAAAGCCGGTGGCCGAGATCGCGCAGTTGATGTCCAGCCAGTCGCGGTTGTCCTCGCGCAGGAGAAACCAGTCTGCGGGGGCGTGATCGATGACGATCATGGCGGGCCTTGGGCGGTGAGCACAGGTGTGGAGTGTCGATGGCACACCGTGGGTCAGCGGGACGGCTTCGTCGCGCCCGGGTGCGCTCCTACGGTGACGGGCGTGTTGTTGAGCGCGCGCCGCCTGCGGCCGGATTGGCTGCCCAACGCTCATTGCAGGCCGAGCGGTTGTTGGAGAGACATCCGCATGCTGTTGTGCCGCCGCGTGGCGATGCGCGCATTGGCGGGACGGCTTTGTCGCGCCCGGGTGCGCTCCTACGGGTGGCGGGCGCGTTGTTGAGCGCGCGCCGCCTGAGGTAGCTCAGCCGCCGAAATCCCACTGCAGGCCGACCGTGTAGGTGCGGTCCGGGCCCGGTTCGTAATAGCGCCCGTTGCCGTCGTTGACGATGACCGAGCCGACGTAGTGCCGGTCCAGCGCATTGTCGATGCGGGCGAAGGTGCGCAGCCCGCCCAGCGTGGTGGTCCAGCGCCGGGAGGCTTCCAGGTTGACCAGCGCGTAGCCGGGCGCGCGCTCGGTCGCCAGGTCGTTGACCACGGTGGCGTCGGAGGCCACCGTTTCGGCGGCGAACTGCCATTGCGCCGGCTGCCACTGCCAGCGCGCGAACAGCTGCTGGCGCGGCACACCCGGCAGGCGCGCGCCGCTGGCCACCGGTGCGGTGGGCGTGGCGCAGCCGCTGCTGGCGCAGGTGAGGTAGCCATCGCGCACGGTGGCATCGACGAAGGTGTAGGCCAGCTGCAGTTGCTGGGTGGTGCCCACTGGTTGATTCCAGCTCAGCTCCGCGCCCTGGCGGCGGGTGGCACCGATGTTGCGATAGGTGCTGCGCCCGTTGGTGTTGCTGGCCACGGCCAGTTCGTCGTCGGTGTCGGCGCGGAACAGCGCCACTTCCACCGCTGCGCCGCTCTGCGCGCGCCACTTGCTGCCGATCTCATAATTGCGGCTGGTCGCCGCGCCCAGATCAAGCGCCAGGCCGGCGCCGCCATCGCTGCGATAACCCAGCTCGTTGAAGGTGGGCGTTTCGAAACCGCGCCCGACCGAGGCGTAGAAACGCAGGTCTTCGGCGGCACGGAACACGATGCCGGCCACCGGCGTGGCTGCCGAATAATCGCGCTGGCCGCTGTCGTCGGGATTGCGCCCGAGGATGTAGTGATCGTCCGAGTCGAAGCGCACCTGGCTATGCCGCACGCCCAGCAAGGCCGACCAGCGGTCGCTCCACTGCCACCACGCCTGCGCAAACTGGTCCACGTTCTCGACCTGGTCGCGCTGGTTGCGGCGCAGCGCGCCCTTGACGCCCAGCGTATCGCCGACGAAGTTTTCGTAACCGGTGCGGTGCTGGCGCTGGCGATCGACGTTCGCGCCCACGGTCAGCTGCAACGGCCGGCCCAGGGCCTGCCCCTGCCAGGCCCAGCGCGCATCGGCGCCTTCGTAATTGCTGTCCAGATCGATCACCCCGCCCGAATGCAGCGGGTTGCGCTGCACCGCCACCGGGATCGCCAGGAACTGCTCCACGCTGCGCTGCCCGCCGTAGGCCATCAGCCGCAGCGTCTGGCTGTCGAACTGCTGGGTGAAGATGGCGCCGGCCTGCGACTGCCGCACCGATTTGCGGGTGTTGAACTGGGTGGCCACCGACGTGGCCTGCGCCGGATCGGCGTTGAATTGCGCGCGGGTCAGGCCGAGCGGGTCCTGCGCGTCGGGTGCGTCCAGGTAGTTGAGCACCAGATCCAGCCGGCGGCCCTCGGCCAGATCGAAGCCGAGCTTGGCGTTGACCGACTCGCGCCTGGCGCGGCTATGGGCGCGGAAGCCGTCGGTTTCGAAATGATTGGCGGCCAGGTTGTAGTGCACCGCGCCCTGCTGGCCGAGCAATTGCGCACCCACGTTGACGGTGGCGTTGCTGCCGTAGGTGGCGCGCAGCCGCCAGGGGTCGTTTGGGGCGCCGTCGGCGCTCCACAGCTGCAGCACGCCGCCGGAGGAGTTGCCGTACAGCGCCGAGAACGGTCCGCGCAGCACTTCCACCCGCTGCGCGCCCAGCACGTTGAAGTGCGACAGTTGGCCCTGGCCATCGGGCATGCTGGCCGGGATGCCGTCCACCAGCAGCCGCACGCCGCGCACGCCGAAGGTGGAGCGCGCACCAAAGCCGCGGATCGACAGCTGGGTGTCCTGCGCGTAGTTCTGGCGATCGCGCGCCACCAGCCCGGGGATGCCGTCCAGCAGCTCGGACACCTGCGCGCCGCGGCGGTTGTCGGCATCGGCCGCCACCACGGTGAAGGAGGCAGGCAGGTCGAAGTCGTCCACGCCGTGCACGCGCGCGGCGTCCACCTGCACGGTGGGCAAGCGCTGGATCGGTGGGGAGGCGGGCGGCGCCGGATCGGCGGCCAGGACGGGCGACGCGGCGCCCGTGGCGAACAGGCCGCAGGCGGCGGCCAACAAGGTCAGTCTGGGCATGGGCGTAGTGTCCCTCATCCGTACTGTGGGCGCATCGTTGCGTACGGAACGAAGCATGCTACGCCGGCCATGGGCTGCTACGATGAAGTGGTTTGGCCCAGCCGCGGCCGAGCATCCGGAAGTCCCTCACTCTTTCGTCCTTCAGCGAGTCATGCCGTGTCCTTCTTTGCAAACGTGGAACAGGTTCCAGGCGACCCCATCCTGGGCCTGACCGAGGCCTACAACGCCGACAGCCGCCCCAACAAGGTCAACCTGGGCGTGGGCATCTATTACGACGAGAACGGGCGCATCCCGCTGTTGCGCGCCGTGCACAAGATCGAGCAGCAGCTTGCGCTGGACGCCAAACCGCGCGGCTACCTGCCCATCGACGGCCTGGCCGCCTACGACAAGGCCACCCAGGAGCTGCTGTTCGGCACCGAGTCGGCGCTGCTGGCCTCCGGCCGCGTGGCGACCTCGCAGACCGTCGGCGGCAGCGGCGCCCTGCGCGTGGGCGCGGACCTGCTCAAGAAGCTGCTGCCCACGGCCACCATCGCCATCAGCAACCCGAGCTGGGAAAACCATCGCGCCGTGTTCGGCGCGGCCGGCTTCGAGGTCGTGGACTACACCTATTTCGATGCTGCCAGCCATGGGCTGAACTTCGACGGCATGCTCGCCGACCTGGCAAAGCTGGAGCCGGGCACCGTGGTGCTGCTGCACGCCTGCTGCCACAACCCCACCGGCGCCGACCTGACCAAGGAGCAGTGGAAGCAGGTCGCCGGGCTGTTGAAGGAACGCAAGCTGTTCCCGTTCGTCGACATCGCCTACCAGGGCTTCGACAAGGGCATCGAGGCCGATGCCTACGCGGTGCGCCTGCTCGCTGCCGAAGGCATCGACAGCTACGTGGTCGCCAGCTCGTACTCCAAGTCGTTCTCGCTGTACGGCGAGCGCGTGGGCGCGCTGTCGGTGGTCTCGGCCAGCGCGGCCGAAGCCAAGGCCGTGCAGTCGCAGGTCAAGCGCATCATCCGCACCATCTACTCCAGCCCGTCCACGCACGGCGCCGCCCTGGTGGCCGGCGTGCTGACCAGCCCGGAGCTGCGCGATCTGTGGGAGCAGGAGCTCACCGAAATGCGCGAGCGCATCCACGCACTGCGCGCAGGCCTGGTGGCCAAGCTGGCCACGCTGGGCGCGCCGGAGTTCGAGTTCATCCAGCGCCAGGCCGGCATGTTCTCGTACTCGGGCCTGACCCGGACCCAGGTCGACCGCCTGCGCGAGGAGTTCGCGATCTATGCCGTCGGCACCGGCCGCATCTGCGTGGCCGCGCTGAGCCAGCGCAACCTGGACTACGTGGCGCAGGCCGTGGCGACCGTCAGCCGGATGTAAGCAACCGCATCGCAATCGGCCACACCGGCCAATGCCAGCAAACCGGGAGCGCGCCAGCCTCCCGGTTTTTTTGTGCCCGCAAACGCCCCCTTCCCAGCCCTCGCCGCGTCCTTCCCCGCCGGCGGGCGAAGGTGCCCGAAGGGCGGATGGGGCAAGCGCAGCGCGACCATCGCTCCCCCCATTCGCGCATGTTCGATCAACAACGCGGCAAAACGCGCATGCAGTGATCGAAATCTAACGGCGCAATGGCGACAATGGCGGACCACTTCCTACACAGGCTGCCCGCCCCCATGTCGCGTCCCTCGCTGACCCGCTTCCTGATCGAAGAGCAACACGCCGGCCGTATCGACCCGGAATTGCGCCAGCTGATCACCATCGTCTCGCGCGCCTGCAAGCGCATTTCCATCGCCGTGAGCAAGGGCGCCCTGGGTGGCGTGCTCGGCGATGCCGGCACCGGCAACGTGCAGGGCGAGGCGCAGAAGAAGCTCGACGTGCTCAGCAACGACATCCTGCTCGAAGCCAACGCCTGGGGCGGCCACCTGGCCGCGTGCGCGTCGGAAGAAATGGACCACAGCCAGCCGGTACCCGACCAGTACCCCAGCGGCGATTTCCTGCTGCTGTTCGATCCGCTGGACGGCAGCTCCAACATCGACGTCAACGTCTCGGTGGGCACCATCTTCTCGGTGCTGCGCGCGCCCAAGGGCACCGAAAAGCCCGGCGATGAGCACTTCCTGCAGCCGGGCACGCAACAGGTGGCCGCCGGCTATTGCATCTACGGCCCCAGCACGATGCTGGTGCTCACGCTTGGCCACGGCACCCACGCCTTCACCCTGGAGCGCGAGGAAGGCAGCTTCCTGCTGACCCAGGCCAACATGCGCGTACCTGACGACACCGCCGAGTACGCCATCAACATGTCCAACCAGCGCCACTGGGAACCGGCCATGCAGTCCTATGTCAGCGACCTGCTGGCCGGCAAGGACGGCACCCGCGGCAAGGACTTCAACATGCGCTGGATCGCCAGCATGGTCGCCGACGTGCACCGCATCCTCACCCGCGGCGGCATCTTCATCTACCCCTGGGACAAGAAGGACGCCTCCAAGCCGGGCAAGCTGCGCCTGATGTACGAAGCCAACCCGATGAGCATGCTGGTGGAACAGGCCGGCGGCGCGGCCACCACCGGGCGCGAGCGCATCCTGGACCTGCAGCCGACGCAGCTGCATCAGCGCGTGCCGGTGTTCCTGGGTTCGAAGAACGAAGTGAATGAGGCCACGCGCTATCACGTGGAGTTCGACAAGGCGCAGGGCTGAACTTTCGGCGCGAGCCACACGCCGCGTTGACGCCTGCCAGACACCCGCCCCGTGCGGGTGTCTTTGTGTGTGACAACGGCAGCGGCGCCGCAGACGATGGAACCGGGGATTTACCACCCACGCCGGGACGGCTGGCGCTTGCCTGGCCCCTCGACGTCACCGGATGTCGGTCGCCTGGAGCGCCACCAATGCGCGGGGAATGGCGTGTCGTTCTGATGGCTTGTTCAACGGCCGCTTCGATGCAAGAGGTCACTGAACACGTGCGGTCTCCAGCTGGCCAGCATCCTTGAGAAGTGCAAGCGCCCATTCCACACGCTCCGATGCGGTGGCGACCAGGCTGCAGGGATCCTCGCCCAGCAGGGCGCGCAGTTGATGCGGCGCAAAGACCAGATCGACGAAGTGGCTTGCCAGCGCAGCCGGATTGGCCGGTTGATCCGGGCCGTCCAGGATCGCCAGCTGCACGCGCCGCAGCCCGCCTTCCCAGCCGATGCGGTTGACTTCAGCGGCAAGCGCTGGCGCCCGGATGGAGGTGCCGACGACCAGGCGCATCATCGCCACCGTCTGGGGCTGCAACGCATGCGCCAGCATCCCGTGTCCTGCGTGTCTCAGGCGCCCCTCCAGATCCATGGGGACGCTGGCTGCGGCAGGCATGGGCTGGGTGTCGACATCGCGCCGGACCACCGCTTCAAAAATGGCGTCCTTATTGGCGTAGCGCGCGTAAAAGCTTGCCTTGCCCGCACCGGCCAGCCGCGCGATGTCCTCACACGAGGTGTCCTCGACTCCGCGCTCCAGGAAAAGGTGCAGTGCCGCATCGAGTAAGCGCCGTTCCACATCGCCCGCTTTCTCGCGTGGCGGCCTTCCGCCTTTTGACTTTTGCTTGACTGCTTTCATCGACGAAAAGTTACACGTCGCTTGCATTCGCATCAACTGAACGATATCGTTCAGTTGTTCGCTTCGTGGTCTGCGAGCCGGCCGATGGCGCAGGTGTTGAGTGACGCAGAGCTTGCTCGGCTGCTGCAGTTCTCATTGCCGTTGTCGGCGCACAAAGATCCAAACAGGAGGCCTGTGGTGACTACAGATGCGACATCCCGAATCGTTGTTGCAGGCGCCACCGGCGACCTGGGTGGCCGGATCGCCTTTGCGCTGAAGGACCAGGGAGCCGCTGTCGTTGCCCTTGTTCGCCAAGGTGCCGGGAAGGACCGTGTTGCAGCCCTGCAACGCAGGAACATCGAGGTCCACTACGTCGAGATGGAAGACGTCAAATCGTTGCGTGAAGCGGTCGGGAATGCGGCCTGTGTCGTGTCCGCGCTCAACGGTTTGGAAGACGTCATGCTGGATCAGCAGGGAAAGCTGTTGCATGCAGCGGTCAGCGCCGGCGTGCCTCGCTTCATCCCGTCTGATTTCTCGCTGGACTATACGAAGACACGGCCGGGCGACAATCGAAACCTGGATCTGCGGCGCCGGTTCAGAGACCGGCTGGATGCCACGCCGATCGCGGCCACCTGGGTGTTGTGCGGCGGCTTTCTGGAGCTGCTCGAGGGCAGTGCGCGCCTGGTGGTCCCCGGCCGTCGTGTCATGCATTTTGGCGACGCACACCAGCAGCTCGATTTCACCGCCAAAGATGACGTCGCCAGCTACACGGCCGCGGCCGCAAAGGATGCCACGGCCCCGCGGGACCTGCGCATTGCCGGCAACAGCGTTTCACCGAACGACATCGCGCAACTGCTCACCGAACTCACCGGGCAGCGCTATCGCACGCTCAGGCCCGGCGGGCTCGGCACGATGTCGGCAATCATCCGTGCAGTGCGTGCACTCACACCCGCAAGCGATGATCCCTTCCCTCCCTGGCAGGGCATGCAATATCTGCGCGACATGATGAGCGGGCGCGGCAAGTTGGTCCCGCTGGATAACGATCGCTACGGTGCGCGCTCCTGGCAGACAGCACGCCAGACACTGGCCAACACCTATGTACGGGAGTCTTGAGATGCGCGATGGCATTGCAGCGTTCCACATCCAGGTTGCACAAGCGGAGCTGGATGACCTTGCGCACCGGCTGAGGCAAACGCGTTGGCCAAGCAGGGAAACCGTGGCGGACCACAGCCAGGGCCCGCAGAGCGAGCGCATCCGGCGCCTGGTGGACCGCTGGCAGTCCGGTTACGACTGGCGTGCGACAGAGCAGTTGTTGAACGGCTGGAACAGCAGTCTTACGACGATCGATGGACTGGAGATCCAGTTCCTGCATGTACGCTCGCCCGAGCCCGATGCGCTTGCTTTACTGCTGACGCACGGGTGGCCCGGTTCGGTGCTCGAATTCCGCGAGGTGATCGGCCCCTTGAGTGACCCGGTGGCCCATGGCGGGCAGGCGTCGGATGCCTTTCATCTCATCATTCCATCCTTGCCTGGCTTTGGGTTCTCTGCAAAGCCGACCGCCCGTGGCTGGGGAATCGGGCGCACGGCTGCGGCATGGGTCGAACTGATGCGCCGCTTGGGGTATGGCGAGCGCTGGGCCGCACAGGGCGGCGATTGGGGCAGTGCGATCACCACCGCGCTTGGATTCATGCAGCCACCGGGCCTGGTGGGCATCCATCTGAACATGGTGATGTTCGAACCCAGCACGCAGGAAATCGCCGAAGCCACACCGGCCGAGCAGAAGATGCTGGAGGACGCCCAACGCTATTACACGGAATTTTCCGGCTACATGAAGCTGCAAAGCACCCGGCCGCAATCGGTGGGCTTCAGCTTGGCGGACTCTCCGGTGGGCCTGGCTGCATGGATCTATGCACTCTTCCAGGACGTCTCCCAGAGCGGCTTCGAACCGGAGAAGGTGTTCGCGTTGGACCACCTCATCGATGACATCATGCTGTATTGGCTCCCGAACGCAGGGCCCAGCTCGGTGCGTCTGTATTGGGAGGCCGCGCAGGAAGCCAGGGCGCAGATGCCTTCGCATCCAATGCCCACGCCAACTGGCATCAGCATGTTTCCCGGCGAGCAGGTGCGCCTTTCCCGGCGCTGGGCAGAGCGCCGCTTTGCGGATCTCCGCTTTTTTGGGCAAGCGCAGCGGGGTGGACATTTTGCGGCGATGGAGAATCCGCCGGTCTTTGTCGATCATTTGCGAACGACCTTCCAGTCCCTTCGGTGACGGCGACCGCGCCTTGCGTGCCGGCACTGCCTTCGGGCCACGGCCATGCTGACGGCGCCAACGTCTCCGCATTGCAGGCGGAGCTGCCGGGGGCCATGCCGGCATTGCCCTCTTGACCGCCAGCGCCCACACCGGCCAGTCTCGGGGGCTGGCACGGCGGGGAGTCGTGCCGCTGGCCTTCAACGGAGAACCGCCGTGGACCGTCGTACCTTCCTCACCTTGTCCGGCATCGGTGCTGCCGGGCTGCTGCTGCCGCACACGCGCCTGATCGCGGCCGAGCAGTTGCTCGCTCCCAACGATGCCGCGCGCAGCCGTCGCTTGTCCGATACCGCGCTGAGCACGGCCAAGGCGGCCGGTGCCAGTTATTGCGATGTGCGCGTGGGCCGCTATTTGCGCCAGTTCGTGATCACCCGCGAGGCGCAGGTGGAGAACGTGGTCAATGCCGAGTCCAGTGGCGTTGGCGTGCGCGTGCTGGCCGATGGCGCGTGGGGGTTTGCGGCCACCAATACGCTGACCAGCGATGGCGTGGCCACCGCCACGCGCCAGGCGGTGGCGATCGCCAAGGCCAACGCGCGGCTGGGCGGTGCGCCGGTGCAGCTGGCGCCGGTGACGCCGGCCGGACAGGTGCAATGGCGCACGCCGATCCAGAAGAACGCGATGGAAGTGCCGCTGGGCGACAAGGTGGCGCTGCTGATGGACGTCAACGCGGCGGCGTTGAATGCCGGTGCGACCTTCGTGGCCTCGCGCATGTTCGCGATCAACGAGCAGAAGTATTTCGCCAGCAGCGATGGCTCCTACATCGACCAGGACGTGCACCGGTTGTGGCTGCCGTTCACCGTTACCGCGGTGGACAAGGCCAGCGGCAAGTTCCGCACCCGCGACGGGCTGTCGGCGCCGATGGGCATGGGCTACGAATATCTCGACGGCGATGCCAGCCAGAAGCACCAGCTGCCAGGCGGGCTCATCGGTTACGGCCACAGCTACGATGCGCGCGAGGATGCGATCGCCGCCGCCAAGCAGGCGCGCGCCAAACTCACCGCACCATCGGTGAAGGCCGGCAAGTACGATCTGGTGATCGACCCGAGCAACCTGTTCCTCACCATCCACGAGTCGGTGGGCCACCCGCTCGAGCTCGATCGCGTGCTCGGCTACGAGGCCAACTACGCCGGTACCAGCTTCGCCACGCTGGACAAGCGCGATGCCGGCTATCGCTGGGGCAGCGATACGGTGACCTTCGTCGCCGACCGCACCCAGCCCGGCAGCCTGGGCGCGGTGGGGTACGACGACGAGGGCGTCAAGAGCAAGCAATGGGAGCTGGTGAAGGACGGCATCCTGGTCGACTACCAGTGCACGCGCGATCAGGCGCATCTGCTCGGCAAGACCGCGTCCGATGGCTGCAGCTATGCCGACTCGTGGTCCAGCGTGCAGTTCCAGCGCATGCCCAACGTCTCGCTGGCGGCAGGCAAGACGCCGCTGGCGGTTGCCGACATGATCAAGAACGTGGAGCGCGGGTTGTACATCCACGGGCGTGGCTCGTATTCGATCGATCAGCAGCGCTACAACGCGCAGTTCGGCGGGCAGTTGTTCTACGAAATCGAGAATGGCCAGGTCACGCGCCTGGTGGAAGACGGCGCCTACCAGATCCGCACGCCGGAATTCTGGAACGCCTGCAGCGCGGTCTGCGACCAACGCGACTTCCGCCTGGGCGGCTCGTTCTTCGATGGCAAGGGCCAACCCAGCCAGGTATCAGCGGTCTCGCACGGGTCGTCCACGGCGCGCTTCGATGGCATCAACGTGATCAACACCGCGCGCGCATTGGGTTGAGAGAAGCTGGTCGGGCGAGGGCGCGGTGCCCCAGAGATTGAGCTTGCGCACCAGCATCGAACAGCGCGCATCGCGCACTGCTCTTACCGCTCTTAACTGTGCACACCGACCATCGTGACCGGTCCTTGCCCGCCCACCGTCGCGGGACCTTACGCGGCATGGATGCCGCGTAAGAGCCTACATGGACGTACTTGCGGCGTGTCCTGCGATGGTGGGCGGGCAAGGGCCCTGCAGCAAGGGCGCAGATCATCCGCTCTGCAAGCGATCCAGCCGCACTGTCCCTGTCTATCGAGACGAACCACCTAAAGCGATCGGGACTTAGACCGCGGCGGCGTTTAGACGCGATCAGATGCCCAAGTCAAAAGGCCGGGGGGTCGAGGGCGCGGTGCCCTCACCGCTCGCGGGACACCGCACCAGAGAGTGATTCGGTTGCTTTTTTTGAAGCCTCAGGTTGATCGCCTCGCGTTGCGAAGATGATCCGCGGCGTTATTCAACAACGCACGTCATGCTTTGCTCTCACTATGCGTACCGACCCTCTCGACTGGTCCTTGCCCGCCCACCGTCGCGGGACCTTACGCGGCATGGATGCCGCGTAAGAGCCTACAAGGACGCACTTGCGGCGTGTCCTGCGATGGTGGGCGGGCAAGGGCCTCACAGCAAACTCGCAGCGTCGAGGGCGCGGCGCCCTCACCAGACAGTCGGTCGGCGCTCATCTGAAAAGCTGTCTGTCGTACGGTGTGCATCAGACGTGGAGCCAATGCTTCATGATCGAACGAGGCGCATCCAGCACTGCTCTTACCATGCGTACCGACCATCTCGACTGGTCCTTGGCCGCCTACCGTCGCGGGACCTTACGCGGCATGGATGCCGCGTAAGAGCCTACATGGACGTACTTGCGGCGTGTCCTGCGATGGTGGGCGGGCAAGGGCCCTGCAGCCAGGGCGCAGATCAAACGCTTGTCAGCCAGAGCCCCCTGCAGCACCACCGCACCCGATGACCTGCTGATCACACATGCACGATCGCAGACAAACCACGCATGCCTGACATCCAGACCTCTCAACACACGGCCATATCCATCGCAGCCGGTCAGCCGCGCTCGCCACATGTGCAGGCCTGCTGCGCCACCGGGTTCATGCACGTCTTGCGTTTGCATACCTACCCCTGCCGAAAGTCATTTGACGCAGCGTTCATCGCCCGGCAAGAATCGGCGATACCGTGCAGATAGCGATCTGTGCGTCACCACACTACCTGCGCGCCGCGCGGGATCATTGGGGAGTTGCCGTGCAGCGACGTGATTTCCTGGCCCTGACCGGGCTGACCATGGGCGGGCTGGTCGTGCCGGCCTACTTCGGCAAGGCGATCGCCGCCGAGCAGTTGGTGACGCAACTGGATGTGGGCCGCAAGAAGCGCCTGGCCGATGCCGGCCTCAACGCCGCGCGCCAGGCCGGTGCGAGCTATTGCGATGTCCGCATCGGCCGTTATCTGCGCCAGTTCGTCATCACCCGCGAGGACAAGGTGCAGAACGTGGTCAACACCGAATCCATCGGTGCGGGCGTGCGCGTCCTGGTGGCCGGCGCCTGGGGCTTTGCCGCCACCAACGTGCTCACCGAGCAGGGCGTGGCCAAGGCCGCGGCGCAGGCCGCCGCGATCGCCAAGGCCAATGCCAAGGTGCAGGGCACGCCGGTGCAGCTGGCGCCGACGCCGGGCGTGGGCGAGGTCAGCTGGAAGACGCCGATCAGCAAGAACGCGATGGAAGTGCCGATCAAGGACAAGGTGGACCTGCTGCTGGGCGTCAACGCGGCCGCCACCGCGGCCGGCGCCAGCTTCGTCAACTCGATGCTGTTCGTGGTCAACGAACAGAAGTACTTTGCCAGCACCGATGGCTCGTACATCGACCAGGACGTGCACCGCATCTGGGCGCCGCTGAGCGTGACCGCCATCGACAAGGCCAGCGGCAAGTTCCGCACCCGCGACGGCTTGTCCGCGCCGATGGGGCTGGGCTACGAGTATCTGGATGGCGCCGCCTCGGGCAAGTTCGTCTCGCCCAACGGCGTGGTCAATTACGGCCTGTCCTACGACATGAAGGAAGACGCGATTGCCGCGGCCAAACAGGCGCAGGAAAAGCTCAAGGCGCCCTCGGTCAAGCCGGGCAAGTACGACCTGGTGCTGGACCCCTCGCACACCTGGCTGACCATCCACGAGTCGGTCGGCCATCCGCTGGAGCTGGACCGCGTGCTCGGCTACGAGGCCAACTACGCCGGCACCAGCTTCGCCACGCTGGACAAGCTCAAGGCCGGCTTCCAGTACGGCAGCGACAAGGTGCATATCCTGGCCGACAAGCTCCAGCCCGGCAGCCTGGGCGCGGTGGGCTACGACGATGAAGGCGTCAAGACCAAGCAGTGGGACCTGATCCGCGACGGCAAGCTGGTGGACTATCAAGCCATCCGCGACCAGGCGCATATCCTCGGCAAGACCGCCTCCGACGGCTGCTGCTATGCCGACTCGTGGTCCAGCGTGCAGTTCCAGCGCATGGCCAATGTGTCGCTGGCCGCCGGCAAGACACCGCTGAGCGTGAGCGAGTTGATCAAGGACGTGGAAAACGGCATCTACATCATCGGCGACGGCTCGTTCTCCATCGACCAGCAGCGCTACAACGCGCAGTTCGGCGGCCAGCTGTTCTACGAGATCAAGAACGGCGCCATCACCCGCATGCTCGAGGACGTGGCCTACCAGATCCGCACGCCGGAATTCTGGAATGCCTGCAGCGCCGTGGCCGATCAACGCGACTACCGCCTGGGCGGCTCGTTCTTCGACGGCAAGGGCCAGCCGAGCCAGTCCTCGGCGGTCTCGCATGGCTCGTCCACCGCCCGTTTCGACGGCATCAACGTCATCAACACCGCCCGCTCGCTCGGCTGACAGGAGAAACCCACATGAGCATCCTTACCGAAGCGCAGGCCAAGGCCATCCTGGACAAGGTCATCAAGCTGTCCAAGGCCGACGAGTGCACCGCCACGCTCAGCGGCTCGATCGACGGCAACATCCGTTTCGCACTGAATAACGTGTCTACCAGCGGCATCGTCGACAACACCGACCTGCAGGTGCAGGTGGCGTTCGGCAAGCGCGTGGGCGTCGCCACCATCAACGAGTTCGACGACGCCGCGCTGGAGCGCGTGGTGCGGCGCGCCGAAGACCTGGCACGGCTGGCGCCGGAAAACCCGGAGTTCATGCCGGCGGTGGACAAGCAGACCTATAAACCCAGCCCCACCTTCAGCGACTCCACCGCCGCCATCGACCCGGCGTTTCGCGCGCAGGTGGCTGCCGATTCGATCGCGCCGTGCAAGGGCAAGGGATTGATCGCGGCCGGCTTCCTGGAAGATGGCCAGAGCTTTACCGCGTTCGCCAACAGCAAGGGCAACTTCGGCTACCAGCGCGGCGCGCGTTTCGACTACACCTGCACCGTGCGCACCGAAGACGGCCGCGGCTCGGGCTGGGTGGGGCGTAACCTGAAGGATGCCGCCGACTTCAAGGCCGAGCAGGACATCCGCATCGCCATGCGCAAGGCCAGCGATTCGTCCGAAGCCAAGGCGCTGGAGCCGGGCAAGTACACGGTGATCCTGGAGCCGGCGGCGGCGGCAGGCTTGATCTCCTTCATGATGCGCTACTTCGATGCGCGCATGGCCGACGAGGGCCGCAGCTTCCTGTCCAAGAAGGGCGGCGGCAACAAGCTGGGCGAGCAGGTTTACGACCCGCGCGTGAACATCACCGCCGACCCGTGGGATGCGCGTGCCGCGGTGCTGCCGTGGGACGAGGAAGGCCTGCCGCGCGAGAAGATGGCCATCGTGGAAAACGGCAAGATCGCCAACCTGCAGTATTCGCGGTTCTGGGCGCAGAAGAACGGCAAGCGCGCGGTCGGTGAGCCGGGCAACCTGCTGATGGCCGGTGGCGAGAAGAACATCGCCGAGCTGGTGCGCGGCACCGAGAAGGGCATCCTGGTCACGCGCACCTGGTACATCCGCATGGTCGACCCGCAGACCGTACTGCTGACCGGGCTGACCCGCGACGGCACCTTCTACATCGAGAACGGGCAGATCAAGTACCCGGTGAAGAATTTCCGCTTCAACGAATCGCCGATCATCATGCTCAACAACATCGACGAGCTGGGCAGGCCGGTGCGCGTGGCCGGCGATGAATCCAGCTACGTGATGATGATTCCACCGATGCGGCTGCGCGACTTTACGTTTACCTCGTTGTCGGATGCGGTGTGAGGAGGAGCCGGGAATCGGGAGTGGGGATTCGGGAATCGGAAAGCAGAAGCCGCTCTTTGCAGACTGATACTTTGCAGGCGCTCGCGCTTGCGGCTCCCATTCACGGTCTCACGGCTCCCCTTTCGCGACGCCATTTCCTCGGTCTGCTGCTCGGTAGTGCCGCAACGCTGGCACTGCCGCTGCAGGCGCGGGCGGCGGGCAACTACGATTTCTGGTTTACCCGGCTGCGTTACGATTCGGGCGATTGGGATGTGGATGCGCGCATGCCGTCCAACCTGATCACCTCGCTGATCGACTACACCCAGCTGCGCGTGGACCCGCAGGAGCACGTGCTGGACCTGGCCGATCCGCGCATGCTGCAGGCACCGTTCTGCTACCTGTCCGGGCACAAGCTGGTGGAGTTCAATCCGGCCGAGCGGCGCAACTTCGAACGCTATGTGCGCAATGGCGGGTTCGTGTTCGTGGACGATTGCAACCACGATATCGACGGCCTGTTCGCCACCTCGTTCGAGGCGCAGATGGCAACGATCTTCGGCAAGAGCGCATTGCAGAAGCTGCCCAAAAGCCACCGTCTGTACAGCGCATTCTTCAAGTTCCCCGACGGCCCGCCGGCCACCAGTTTCGAGCTCAATGGCTGGGGCGACGATCTGGTGCACGATTATCTCAGGGGCATCAGCATCGATGGCCGGCTCGGCGTGTTGTACAGCAACAAGGACTACGGCTGCGAATGGGATTACGACTGGCGCAACAAGCGGTTTCTGGCCGAAGACAACACCAAGTTCGCAGTGAACATCGTGATGTATGCATTGACCAACTGAAATCGATCCGCAGGAGCGCGCTTGCGCGCGATGAGGCTTTATCGGTAACGCCACATCGCGCCAGCGCGCTCCTGCAGGAATCACGCGAGATTTTTTCCAGGCACGACACCACCGCCAACCGCCCGCCGTCGCATACGCAAGCCGCGCACGCCTTTGTAGGAGCGCGCTTGCGCACGATGAAGATTGACCGGTAACGCATCGCGCGCAGGCGCGCTCCTACGCCAGCAGCCAGACAACGAGACATCCCCCATGACTTCCCCCAGCGACGACATCTTCACCCGGCAGCTCTCCCAACTCGGCGCGCTGCGTGCGGCCCTGGCCCAGGCGGTGGTGGGCCAGGACGCGGTGGTGGAGCAACTGCTGATCGGCCTGCTGGCCGGCGGCCACTGCCTGCTGGAAGGCGCGCCCGGCCTGGGCAAGACGCTGCTGGTGCGCTCGCTGGGGCAGGCGCTGGAGCTGCAGTTCCGCCGCGTGCAGTTCACCCCCGACCTGATGCCCAGCGACATCCTCGGCACCGAGCTGCTGGAAGAGGAGCATGGCACCGGGCATCGGCAGTTCCGGTTCCAGCAGGGGCCGATCTTCACCAACCTGCTGCTGGCCGACGAGCTCAATCGCACCCCGCCCAAGACCCAGGCCGCGCTGCTGGAGGCGATGAGCGAGCGCACGGTGAGTTATGCCGGCACCACCTATGCGTTGCCGGCGCCGTTCTTCGTGCTGGCCACGCAGAACCCGATCGAACAGGCCGGCACCTATCCGTTGCCGGAAGCGCAGCTGGACCGCTTCCTGCTGCATGTGCGGTTGGATTACCCCAGCGAGCAGGAAGAGCGCGACATCCTCAGCCAGACCACCGGCACCACCACTGCGCAGGTGCCCAGGGTGATGGATGCCGACAGCGTGCTGGCGCTGCAGCAACAGGTGCGGCACGTGCATGTGGGCGCGGACCTGCTGACCTGGATCAATCGCCTGGTGCGGGCCAGCCGCCCCGGCCCGCAGGCCAGCGAGGAGGTGCGCCAATGGATCAAATGGGGCGCCGGCCCGCGCGCCGGGCAATCGCTGGTGCTGGCGGCCAAGGCGCGTGCGTTGTTGCACGGCCGCCTTGCCGCCACCCGCGAGGACGTCGTCGCGCTGGCCGCGCCGGTGATGCGCCATCGCCTGTTGCTGTCGTTCGCGGCCGAGGCCGAACAACGCAGCGCCGACGATGTGGTCGCCGCGCTGCTGCGCGCCGTGCCGTTCCCGGCGTGAGGCGCGCGGCAACGTGAGCGAGGACGTGCCGGCACTGCTTCCTGCCGAGCTGCGCAGCCGCCTGCGCGGCCTGCAGCTGCGCGCGCGGCATGCGCAGGGCGCGCAGGGCATCGGCCAGCACGCCAGCCGCAGCCGCGGCGCCGGGCTGGAATTCTCGCAATACCGCGCGTACGAACCCGGCGATGCACTGCGCCAGATCGACTGGAAGCTCTACGCCCGCTCGGACCGCTTCTTCGTGCGCGAAGCAGAGCGCGAGAGTCCGCTGACGCTGTGGGTGTTGCTCGATGCCACCGCCTCCGCCGGCCAGGCCGATCAGGCGCGCCCGCACTACACGCGCCTGCAGGCGATGGCGACCCTGGCCGCGTGCGCTGCCGACGTCGCGCTGCGCCAGGGCGACCAGGTCGGCCTGTTCGCCGTGCATGGCGGTGGCCTGGTCGCCGTGCCAGCGGCTGGCGGGCCGCGCCAGCGCGACCGGCTCTGGCTGGCCCTGCACGGGCTGCGCGCCGGTGGGCGCTGGCCGGGCATGGACGCAGTGCGTCCGCTATGGGAACGCATCGCCGCACACACCCTGGTGCTGTCGATTGGCGACGGCTTCGACGAAGAACTGGTCGGCGCCCTGGAAAAACTCGCCGCCGCACGCCGCGAGGTGATGCAGCTGCAGGTGCTGACCTGCGACGAACGCGATTTCCCTTTCGACGGCGGGCATCGCTTCCGCGACCCGGAAACCGGCGAAGAACTGCTTGGCGATGGCGCTGCGATGCGCGCGGCGTATCTGCAACGCTTCGGCGCGGCCCAGCGCGCGCTGCAGGCACGCTGGCAGGCGGCCGGCATTGCGCACGCGGTGCATTATCTGGATGCGCCACCGGATGCGGCATTGCGCGCGTTGTTTGCGCACGGTGCGCGGCGATGAGCCGGCGCACCGGCGCGACCGCCGCAGCTGAGGGGGCGCAGCGGTGAACCTGCTCCTGCTGTTCCCCGCCGGCCTGGCCGCGTTGGCCGCGTTGCTGCTGCCGTTGCTGATCCATCTGGCCCGACGCAGCGAACACCGCCCCACCGACTTTGCCGCACTGCGCTGGCTGCGCGCGCTGCCGCGCCCCCGGCACCGCGTGCGTTTCGACGAATGGCCGCTGCTGCTGGTGCGCCTGCTGTTGCTGGCCGCCGTGGCGCTGCTGCTGGCCGAGCCGGCGTTGCGCGAGCACCGGCAGGCGCGCCCGCGCATCGCGGTCAGCCCCGGCGTGGATCTGGCCGCCGCCCGGGCACTCACCCACGCGGCCAACGCGCAGTGGCTCTGGCTGGCGCCGGGCTTCCCGCCGGTGGATGCCGATGCGGCACGCCCACCCGCCACGCCCGCCGGCACCGCGCCGCCGGTCGGCAGCCTGCTGCGCGAACTCGATGCCAGCCTGCCGCCGGAGACCGCGCTCAGCGTGATCGTGCCCAGCCAGTGGGGGCCGCTGGATGCGCAACGCCTGCAGCTGTCGCGCAACGTGCAGTGGCAGGTGCTGCCCGGCCAGTCGCCGGCGGCCGCTGCGGCGGCCGTTCCACCGTTGCGGCTGCAGGCCATCGCCGACGCTCCCGCCGACCCGGCCCTGCGTTATCTGCGCGCCGTCCATGCCGCCTGGGCACTGCCCGGCGCACTGCCCGGCGCACTGCCGGTGGGCACGCCCGCGGACGCCGCGCCGGCACGCTGGCCGGCCGGCACGGTGGTGGCCTGGCTGTCGCAGCGGCCACCGCCGGCGCCGGTCATCGCCTGGGTCGCCGCCGGCGGGCAACTTCTGCTCGCGGCGCAGACGCCGGCCCCACCGGCTCTCGCCAACCCGCTGCAACCGCTGCTGCAGGATGCACACGGCGCCCCGCTGATCGACGCCAGCGCTGTGGGCCGCGGTCGCCTGCTGCGCTGGGCCGCGCCACTGCAGCCGCAGCAGCTGCCCGCGCTGCTGGAGGCCGATTTTCCCACCCGCCTGCACGACGCGCTGCAGTCGGTACCCGCACCGCAGCGCGCGCTGGCGCAGACCCAGCAGCCGCAACGCGGCCCCGCCATCCGCCTGGCCAATGCCCCCCGACCGTTGGCGCCGTGGCTGATCGGCCTGGTGCTGCTGCTGTTTGCGGTCGAACGCTGGCTGGCCACCGCGCCACGCCGGGGCACCGCCGCATGAGCACGCCTGCCCTGCACCAGGCATGGCAGGCCGCGCGACGACGGCAGGCCGCAGGTGTGCTGCTGTGCGGGCTGCCGCTGGCCGTGCTGCCGGCGCTGCTGGCCTGGCGCGCCGGTGCGCAGCCGGCGCTCCTGCCGCTGCTGCTGGGCCTGCTGAGCCTGCTGATGCTGCTCGGCGTGGCAGTGCTGGCGGCACGCCGGCTCGACCAGGTCTGGCTGATCCGCCGGCTGGATCGCGATACGGATCTGGAAGACAGCAGCGACCTGCTGTTCGCCCCGCCCGGGCAGCTCGGCCCATTGCAGGCCCTGCAACGCCAGCGCCTGGAACAGCGCCTGCGCGGCACGCCGCGCGACCTGCGCCCGGCCTGGCCCTGGCGGCGCGGCTGGCCGTGGAGCCTGCTCGGCCTGCTCGCCTGCGCCGCCGTGCTGCTGTGGCCGCACTCCGCCCACCGGCCCACGGCAAGCAAGGACCGGATCGCCGCCGCCGGTGCCAACACCGGCGCCCCCACGCTGGGTCAGGCCCGGCTGCACAGCACCCCGCCCGCCTACACCGGCCTGCCGCCCACCCGCCTGCCCGGCCTGGATGCGCGCGTGCCCGCCGGCACCCGGCTGGATTGGCAGCTGCAGGTCAGCCCCGCCCCGCGCAGCGTGGCGCTGCGGCTGACCGACGGCCACCTCATCCCCCTGACCCGGCAGAGCGGCAGCGACCGGTGGCAGGGCCAATGGGTCGCCACGCGCGCCAGCCTGTACCGCATCCTCATCGACGGCACACCGGCCGACCGCCAATTGCACCGGCTGGACGTGCTGCCCGACCGCCCACCGCAGGTGCGCGTGCTCGCCCCCGAGCAGAGCCTGGTGCTGTGGACACCGGCCAATGGCGCCTGGGCATTGCGCTTCGAAGCCAGCGACGATTACGCCGTGGCCGCCAGCGCCGAGCTGCGCCTGACCCTGGCCCAGGGCAGCGGCGAGAACATCACCTTCACCACCCAGCGCCGCACGCTCACCGGCAGCGGCCCGGCCAACCACCGCAGCTTCGCCACCACGCTGCAGCCGCAGGCGCTGGGCATGGCCGCAGGCGACGACCTGATCGCCCAGCTCATCGTGCACGACACCCGCCAGCCCGGCCCGCAGGAAGGCCGCAGCGCCAGCGTGATCCTGCGTTGGCCGCCACCGGAACAGACCATAGCCGCCGGCCTGGAGGCCAGCGTCAAGCAGACCTTGCCGGCCTACTTCCGCAGCCAGCGCCAGATCATCATCGATGCTGAGGCGCTGCTGAAAGAAAAACCGCGCCTGGACGCGGCCACCTACCTCAAGCGCGCCGACGCCATCGGCGTGGACCAGCGGCTGCTGCGGCTGCGCTACGGCCAGTTCCTGGGCGAAGAAAGCGAAGGTGCGCCCAAGGGCCCGCCGACCGCCGACGCGCCGCCCACCAGCGACGCCCCGGCCGACGATCTGCCCACCGCCGACATGCCCACCGCGGATGCACCGGCCACCCCTGCGGCGGCGGCGCCCGCGCCCGCCCGGGACGAACACGGGCATGACGCGCACGACCACGCCGACGCCGCCGCATCCGAGGCCGGTGCCGCCGCGCTGGACAACCACGACCATGCGCACGGCGACGGCGGGCCCGAACGCCCCGGCTTCGGCCAGGCGCAGGATGTGCTGTCCGAGTTCGGGCACACCCACGACCATGCCGAAGCCGCCACCTTGCTCGACCCGCAGACCCGCGCGTTGCTGCGCGCCGCGCTGGACCAGATGTGGCAGTCCGAGGGCGAGCTGCGCCAGGGCCACCCCGAGCGTGCCCTGCCGTTTGCCAACAAGGCGCTGGGCTTCATCAAGCAGGTGCAGCAGGCCGAACGCATCTACCTGGCGCGGGTCGGCACGCAGTTGCCGCCGATCGACCCCGGCCGGCGCCTGAGCGGCGACCGCGCCGGCCTGGGCGACCGTGCCGCCGGCCTGGACACCCGCCCGGATCCGGATCCATCCGCGCTGCAGCTATGGGACGCGCTGGGCGAACAGGCGCCGGTCCCGGACGCCACCCTGGCCCGCTACGCGCAGTGGCTACAGACCCGGCAGGACCGCCTGCCCGATCCGCTGAGCCTGGCCGCCGCGGTGGAAACCCTGCGCGCCGAACCGGACTGCGCCAGCTGCCGCGCCCAGCTGCGCGCCCAGGTCTGGCGCACGCTCGTTGCCCCGCCGGCGCCGGTTCGCCGTCGCCCCACGCCGGACGCGCGCGGCCAGCGTTATCTGGATGCCCTGCGCCAGGAGCCGCCACCATGATGCTTTCGCTGCCCCGACAGACGACAGTCGCCGTTGCCTGGCGCACCGTCGCGCCACCTCCAGCGCGCCCTGGATATGGCGTACCTGAGGCCAAGTCATGAACCTCTCGCCACTTTTGCACGCCGGCAAGGCCCTGCGGTTGCCGCTGGCGATGGGGTGCTTGCGGCGGCCAGGTGGGCACGCCGCGCCGCCGCGTTGGGGTGGCCGGCGCTGTGCGGATGCACGCCGCCAGGAGCCGCAGCCATGACGCTTTCGCTGCCCTGGCTGGTCAGCAGTGCCTTGCTGCTGCTGGTGCTGCTGAGCTGGTGGCGGCTGCTGCGCGCGCACGCGCGGCAGCCCCATGCGCGCTTGCGGCTGTGGCTGTTGCTCGCCGCCCAGCCGCTGCTGGCCGGCTTGCTCTACCCGGTGTTGCTGCCACCGCCGCGCGCCGGCAGTGCAAGCGAGCTGCATGTCGCCACCGCCGGCACCCAGGCAGATCAGGTTCGCCCCAATGCCGCGCCGTGGGTCGCGCTGCCCGAGGCGCCCGCCTTGCCAGGCGTGACCCGCATGCCGGATCTGGCCACCGCGTTGCGGCGTGCGCCCGGTACCACCGCGCTGGTCGTGCATGGCAGCGGCCTGCCCGCACGCGACCGCGACACCCTGCGCATCCCGGTGCGGCTGGCGCTGACCCCGGCGCCGGCAGGCCTGGTCGCCGTCTCCACGCCGCCCCCGGTCGCACCCGGCGAACGCATCGCGATCAGCGCCCGCGTGCAGGGCCTGCCGGGCGCGCGGGTGGAGCTGCTGGATCCCTCCGGGCAGGTGGTCGACACCGCCACCGCCGATGCGCGCGGCCAGGTGCAGCTGCGTGGCCTGGCGCGCGCATCCGGGCAGGTGGTGTTCGCGCTGCGCCTGCGCGATGCCGCAGGCGCAGAACGCGGCCGCGTGCCGGTGCCGGTGCTGATCGCCGCGGTGCCGTCCGCACGCGTGCTGGTGCTGGCCGGCGCGCCGCAGCCGGAACTGAAATACCTGCGCCGTTGGGCCAGCGATGCCGGCATGCAGGTGCGCAGCCAGATCGCCGTCGGCCCGGGCGTGCAACTGGGCGAGGGCGCTGCACTGGATGCCGCCAGCCTGGATGCGCTGGACCTGCTGGTCATCGACCAGCGCCGCCTGCAGGCCCTGGGCAACGCGCAGCGCCAGGGCGTGCGCGCTGCGATCGGCCGCGGCCTGGGCGTGCTGGTGCGCACCGACGGCCCCGTGGATGCGGCCGCCCGCGCCGCGCTCGGCGCGCTGGGCCTGGCCGTGACAGGCGGCAGCAGCAGCGCCGCGGTCGCCGCGCCACTGGCGCTGGCAGCGCCCGGCGCCATTGATCCGGCCGCAGCGGCGGCCAACGCCACGCCCCTGCCGCCGCTGCAGCGCCGCGAGCTGCAAGCGCAGGACGCCGACGCGGTGATTGCCGCACGCGCAGACGACGGCAGCGCGTTGGGCTGGTGGCGCCAGCAAGGCCGCGGCCGCATCGGCATCGGCCTGGTCGAAGACAGCTTCGCCCTGGTGCTGGCCGGCCGCAGCGACCTGCATGCCGCGCTATGGGCGCAGCTGTTCGGTGCGGTCGCCCGCGCCGGCGGCACGGCGCCCGCTGCGGTGCAGACAGGCTGGTCGCACCAACGCATGGCGCTGTGCGACGTCGCCGCAGACGCGCATGTCACCGACTCCACCGGCCGCTCCCAGGCGCTGCTGATCGATGCCGCCAGCGGCGCCCGGGCCTGCGCCGGCGACTGGCCGACCAGCGCAGGCTGGCATCGCCTGCAGACCGGCACACAGCAGCGCTGGCTCTATGTGCGCGCGCCCGGCGATGCCTCCGCGCTGTACACCCAGCAAACCCGCGACGCCACCTTTGCGATGGCCGCCTTCGACGCGCGCGCAGGTATCGGCACGCCTACATCGCTACCCGGTACCCGCTGGCCCTGGCTGCTGGCCTGGCTCACGCTGGCCGCAGCCCTGTGGTGGCTGGAACGGCGCCGTCGCTGACTGCCGCAGCGCACCGCCCTCTCCGTGCATGATCGGGTGCAGTGCGCTTCCCGGTCCTGGCCCTTGCAATCCACTGCACTGGAAAACAGCGCCGCTGCCGCATCGGCAACGTGTCGGCGACACACTCACCGCGACTGCCGCGACCACACCCGGCAACAATTGTTCGCCGGCAACGCCACGTCGTCGATCAGCTGCAATCCCACCGACGCCGCCAGTGCGTCCACTGCTTCGGCATCGCGGATTCCCGACGCAGGGTCGCGCTCGCGCAACATCGCATCGAATGCGCGGTTGCTCTCGCTGGTGAATTGCCCATGCCGGTTGAACGGCCCATACACCACCAGCAGCGCATCCGGCGCCATCACCGCCGGCAACCCGGCAAACAAGGCCTGCACCTGCGGCCAGCCCATGATGTGCAAGGTGTTGGCGCTGTAGACCGCGTCGTAGCCGGCAGGCACACCGGACCGCGCGGGCGGCAATGGCGGTGTGGGCGCCAGGCCGGGCGTCGGCGTCAACACCGCCTGCAATGCAATCGGTGGCGGCGTGTTCGGCAGTGCCGCCTCGTCCAGCCACTGCGTCATTCCCGGCAGATGATCGGCATGGTCGCTGGCCTGCCAGCGCAGCCACGGCATCGCCGCCGCAAAGTGCACCGCGTGCTGCCCGGTTCCCGCACCGATTTCCAGCACGTGATGGTTATTGGCGAGGTGCCTGCGCAGCACCTGCAGAATCGGGTCGCGGTTGCGTGCGGACGCAGGTGAGAACGGTTTGGTCATGAGAAGCATCCAGAGAAAACGTCAGGACATCCCAGCAGTATGGATGCAAAACCTCCAACGAGCTCATCCTTTGCTTGGTGGCTGACACGCATGTGCAGTCCATCGATTTAGCGATAACCATCCCAAATGTCTCGCCACCGCTTGTGCATGATGGCGCGGGGACATACTCCAGAGGAAATATGCATGAACAAGGCCGTTGCTTTTTTGACCACGAGTTTCCTGGCGGTTGTTGCGAGTCTTTCCGCCGCACCGAGTGCAAATGCACAAGCTTCAACTGTCATACTCGACTGCACCGGCAGTGATTATTGCTGGGCAGGCGTAGACAGCCCGGGATCGCCGGCGCCATTCAAATATGCATGGAGTTTCAACAATACTGCTGGCGCCATTTTCCCCAGAAATTGCACCAACAGCGTGGACTGCAACTTTTACTGCCCGCGCAGCAGTACGTTCATCACCGCCAATGTCATGGTGAGCGACGCCAACAATCAGTTCATCGGCTCGGCGAGTGCGCGCGCACTCTGTACACCGCAACCGCTCTGAACTCAGGCAGGAACATCGTCTGCTGATCAGCTGAAAGTGGCACCGGATCGCAAGGATCTGTCCCCATCCTTGCGGGTCCGGTGCCTTATCACCGTTTAGCTGGTCAATTTCTCATACGCACGTCGCACCGCATCCTGGCCATACCGTCGCTCCAGGCGGCGCACGATGAAGTGCCCGCGCGCCATTGCCTGGAAGTGGCGCATGAACACCGTATTGAGCGTGGCGCCGCTGACCGCTCCGACCAGCGGCACGGCCTGCACGGCGAGTTTTTCGCCGACATTGACCGAGAACTTGGCCGCAACACGCGACACCAGCGATACCAGCACCGGCGCGCCCTTGCTGGCAAACCCGTGCGCGGCAACGTAATGCGCCGCGGCGCTGAGTTGTTGCGCCATCGCCGCGCGCACCGCGAAGTAGCCCGATTCGGCGCCGTCGTCGCCGACACTGCGCCCGCCATGCGCCAGCACTTCCAGGCAGGCCAATGCGGTCTCCGGATCGTGCAGCGATTCGCCCTCGGAACGGGCGATATCGGCGATGGAGCGCAGCATCACCGTGGTGGTCAGCGGCAGCTCCACCAACAGCCCAGGCAAGCCGAAGAATCCGCCCGCACCACCGGCGACGGCCACCGCCATGGTGTGCCGTGCGGTGGACGCGGGCTGTTGCGCATCGGTGCTGCCACGCAGGCTCAGTAATGCCGATTTCATCGCCACCTGCAGCGCGCGGCGGGTGACGCCATCGATGCTGCGGGTGACCAGTTTCGGTAGCCGCCGGGTCATCAGGTTTTCGATCGGTGCGCCCAACGCATTGGCCAGCTGGGCTGCCACACCGGGGTTTTCCAGCAGCGCGTGCGCGGTGACCAGATCGCGTTGCGCGGCAACGTCCATCACCGTTATCGGAAGCGTCGTCATGCCTGCTCTTCGTTGTTGGGCTCGCGCCGATGGTACCCAGCGCCATGTGAGCGCCGGACGAGCGAACCCGGCAGTCAGGAAAAAGCATTCTGCAATCGGCCGGCAAAATGCGCGATCATCGGGATCAGGCAGCCAATGCTGGTCAGATGAATCGTGAGATCCGCCACAGCATCGTCATCGCGGCCGCACCGGAAGTGGTCTGCGTCGCGTTGTCCGAGCCCATGCAGCTGGCCTGCTGGTGGACGCGCGAAGTAAGCCTGGTCGGGAACCGGGTGCGGCTGGAGTGGAGCCGGCAGGGCTGGCGGGTGGAGCTGAGCATCGACGACGGCGCCGACTACCGCCTGGTGCTGTGGCGCTGCCACGCCTCCAACATGCTCGACACCGATGCCTGGGAGGGCACGGTGATGCGCTTCGATCTGCATCCCACCAGCCAGGGCACACAGGTGGAGTTCGCACACTCCGGCTATCGCGACTCGCCCAGCAGGGACGCCTGCGTCCGCGGCTGGCGCTTCTTCCTGGGCAGCAGCCTCAAACGCTATGTGGAAACCGGCCAAGGCATGCCCTCGGCCGATATGCGCGACCCCGAGCCGCACGGCCGCGCGCCGCGCTAGCGGCGGCAACTGCAGGCACCCGGTGGCAGTGCGGTTGCACGGTCGCCACCGCTGCGCCGGACCACGCAGCCTTGCGTGCCAACCGCACAGGCGCACCGGTGACGCCCGGCCGCGCGCGCCGAGCCCGCCTACGCCGTGCGTGCCGGGCCGATGGACGGTGCCGTGCTGCCGGGCAGCTGCGCGTCCACCGTCACCGGGCTGTCGGCGCGTAGCAAGGCGCGTGCCTCGGCATCGCTGGCCACCGCCGGCGGCGAGCCACGCAGCGGCAGGCCGGCGGTTTCGCGCACGAACAGCATGGTCACCAGGCCGATCGCCGCCGCGCCCATCAGGTAGTACGCCGGCACCAGCGGGTCGCCGCTGCGCTCCACCAACCAGGCCGTCACCAGCGGCGTGGTGCCGCCGAACAACGACACCGACACGTTGAAGGCGATCGACAAAGCGCTGTAGCGCACCGGCGTGTAGAACAGCGCCGGCAGCGTGGACGGCATCGAACTGGTGAAGCACACCAGCGCCAGGCCGAGCAGCATCAGGCCGGCGAAGATCAGCCCGTCGTGGCCGCTGCCGATCAGCAGCAGGCAGGGGATGGCCAGCGCGAACAGCGCGATGCAGGCACCGATGATCATCGGCCGGCGCCCCAGCCTGTCGCTGAACAGGCCGCCGACGATGTTGAGCGGCATCATCACCAGCATCACCAGGATGATCAGCAACAGGCCCTTGCTCTCGGCATAGCCCATGGTGACGCTGAGGTAGCTGGGCATATAGGTCAGCAGCATGTAGTCGGTGACGTTGAAGACCAGCACCAGGCCCACGCACTTGAGCAGCTGCGGCCAATGCAGGCGCAGCATGGTCAGCAGGCCCTGCGCGGCGGTTTCCCGTTCGCGCTGTTCGGATTGCTCGGCATAGGCGCGAAATGCCGGGGTTTCTTCCAGCTTCATGCGCATGTACAGGCCCAGCAGCCCCAGCGGGCCGGCAATCAGGAACGGCACCCGCCAGCCCCAGTCGAGCATCTGCGCCGGGGTCACGGTCATGTGCAGCGCCGTCACCGTGGCCGCACCGGCGATGTAGCCGCCCAGGGTGCCGAATTCCAGCCAGCTGCCCATCAATCCGCGATTGCGGTCGGTGGCGTATTCGGCAATGAAGGTGGCCGCGCCACCGTATTCGCCACCGGTGGAAAACCCCTGCAGCAGCCGGGCCAGCAACAGCAGCGCCGGTGCCCACAGGCCGATCTTGGCGTAGGACGGAATCAGGCCGATGCTGAAGGTGCCCAGCGCCATCAGGATCATGGTCGCCGCCAGTACCTTCTGCCGCCCGTAGCGGTCGCCGAGCGGGCCGAACACCAGCCCGCCGATCGGCCGCACCAGAAACGCAACGGTGAACGTGGCAAAGGTGGCGATCAACTGCGCGGTGGGATTGCTGGCCGGGAAGAACACCTGCCCCAGCGTCACCGCCAGATAGCCGTACACGCCGAAGTCGAACCACTCCATCGCATTGCCCAGCGCCGCAGCGCCCACGGCCTTGCGCAGCATGCCGCGATCCACCACCGTGACCTCGTCCAGTTGCAGTTGACGGCGGCGCTTGAACCAACCGAAGTGCGAGGCAATTGCGCGCGTATCGTGCATATGTCGTGTCTCCAGGTGCGGCCATCGCTGCCCACTCGCCCTGGCAACGCACAGGACACGGCGCATCAGTCAGGCATGGCAATGGCACAGGCACTGGATGACGCCGGAGGCATTCCCGGACGGCCGCGTGAACTCAGCGACGCTGCGGGACAGACGACCAAGGGATGGGCAATGCCCAAGGGCTTGATCAGCCCGCTATGGTACTACAGCGCGCAGGTCGCTGCAGGCGGGATGCCGCCAGATGGCGAAAACCCGCTTGTTTCAAGGCATCTGGCGCAATGAGCGCCTGCATCGCATCATCGATGCGCAGGGCATCTGCATGCCATGGCGGGCCATCGATCAGGCGCGTTGCGCGCTAGACCGGCGCCTCGCCCAGCTGCGACAGCAGCGGCTGCAGGTCTTCGCGCGTCTGCGGGCGCACGGCGCGTGCGACTTCCACGCCGTCGCGCAGCAGGATGATGGTTGGCCATAATTTGACGCGAAACGAGCGGCCCAGGGGCCGCCCTTTTCCATCTTCGACCTTGCGGTAGTCCAACGCCGCAATGCCACCCAGCAACTTCTGCAGCAGCGGCTGCGCGGCGATGCAGTGGCCGCACCAGTCGGTGCCGAACTCCAGCACCTGCAGGCCGGCCTGTGCATCCACCTCGCTACGTTCGGGCGCCTGGGTGGCGTAGTCGCGAACAAACCCCATCGTCTCGCCGCTCCGCTGTGCTTACGACAATGCGCGCTGGATGTCTTCCAGCGGCAGGTTGGTCAGGTCCTTGGCCAGGTCGCCCACCAGGCGCTGTTGGGTTTCCTTGTGCAACAGCGGGCGCACGCGGCCCAGCGTGGTCGGGTCGGCCACCAAGACCAGATGCGTGTACTCGTGCTTCAGCGCGCCATCGTTCAGGGCATGCGAGAGCTGCTTGGCAAAGGTCATCTCGTCCATGTCCGCCTCGCTGAGATCCTGCGGCGCCTTGCCGGCCGGGCCATCGTCGTCGACGTTCTGCACATCGGTGCGCGCGTGCTGGCGCAGCACCACGTTGGCTTCGTTGCCGGTATTGGTGAACCAGCGTGCTTCGCCGCCATCGGCCACCACCACCAACGCACCCTGAGGAATTTGCAGACTCATTCGATTCTCCTGATCAACAGCGGCGTTGCATGTGCAACGCCAGTCGGTCTCAACCTAGGTTAGAGGATGTAAGCACCGCGCCTAGTCGGTGTCAGCGTGGCGTTAGCGTGGTGCGGCCAGCGGCGGTGGCGGCAGGCCCAGGTGCTTGCTGAAGAAACGCGCGGCCACTCGCAGCGCCTGCTGGCTTTCCGGCAGCGCGTTGGTGAGGTGGAAGGCGTGGCCCAGCCCGTCCCACACATGCAGATCCGATTCGCGGCCCAGATCCACCAGGCGCGCATGCGTGTAGGCGGCATTGCTCAGCTCGGCCGCACGCGTGGCGGTCAGAAACAGCGTTGGCGGGAACTGCTGCAGCACCGCATCGGAAAACACCGGCGACACCAGCGGATCGTGGAAGTCCACGTTGTCGCCGTAGTACAGGTCTTCCCAGATCGGCAACGCACCGGCCTTGTCCGGCAACAAGGCATCGTTCACTGCCGCCACCACGATGCGCGAATCGCCGCGGTAACGCGCATCGCCTGCGGCGCAGAACAGCCCGGCCGCTGCCGGCATCGGCAACTTTTCCTTGGCGAACCATGCCAGCGATTCGCCGGTGAGCACGCCGCCGGCCGAACACCCGAACAAGCCGATGCGCTCGGGCGCGTAGGTCGTGAGCGCGGCGCGATACACCGCCGCCACGTCCTCGCTGGCGGCCGGGAACTGGTGCTCGGGGCCCATCCGGTAATCCACCGCGACCACCGTCATGCCGGTCATTGCCGCCAGCGGAATGGCCTCCATCAACCCGAACGAGGCGGCGCTGCCCATCACGAAGCTACCGCCATGCAGTTCGATCAACATGCGCCTGGCCTGCTCGGGTGTGCGCGTGCGCGGCTCCACCCGCAGCACCGGCACGCCGTTCCAGGTCTCCGGCGTGATCTCCACCGCGTAGCGCGTGCGCAGCTGCGCAATCACGCCCTTGGCCCACCGTTCGGTGTCGGCACGGATGCCCGGCAGTTGCTTGAGCAAGGTGGCGTTGTCGGCCTTGTCCAACGGATCGGCGCGGGCCACCCCCTTGGCCATATGCGCACGTGCAGCCGGGCTCAGAAACTCCGACACCGGCAGGTCGAATGCAGGCACGTGCCGGATGCCATCCGGGGTGGATGCGGTGGCCGGTATGGCCGGCTCGGCGGCGGTTGCGTGCATGCTGCACGCGGTGCAGGCCAATGTGAGCGCTAGCGTTTTGTTCAACCAATGACGTGTCATGCGGTGCCCTCCCAGGCAAGTCGAACCGGCGAGGATAGCGCCAGCAGACGGCGCAGATGATGTGCTGGAAGTCGTGCAGACACGCACGTTGCATGTAACGACGCGATGTAACGCAAATGCGGCGACTACGCACATTGCAGCGCGCAATCAGGCCACCGCATCAAACGTACGCAAGCGGTCGGCATCGCAGGCAGCGCACGCGTCGCCCTGCATCCGCGCGAACATCGCGTTGCTGCAAGCATCAGCACCAACACTGCGCAGGCCGGTGCATCGCCGCCGGCACCGGGTCCTGCGGCATCGATGCGTTGCACTCAGGCGGCAGGTGCCGACGCCGCAGTTGGCAGATGCTGCAACGCCTGCAACGTGGAGGTGGTCAGCGGCGACGGCAGCGCGTCCAGCGCAAACCAGCCGATGTCGGCAATCGCCTCGGGCTCACGCCGCACGGCGTGCTCGCTGCCCTGGATCGCGGCCAGATACACCGGCGCGACCCAATGCTGCGGCGGCGCCAGGTCCGGCTCGAAGTAGCTGACGATGCACAGCACGGCCTGCAACTGCACGTGCAGGCCGGTTTCTTCCAGCACTTCGCGCACCACGGCATGTTCCACCGTTTCCATCCAGTCCACCTTGCCGCCGGGCAGGCCCCAATGGCCCTGCTCGGGCGCACGCCCGCGCTGCACCAGCAGCAGGCAACCATCGGCACGTCGGATGAACGCGCCGCATCCGACGCGTGGACGAAGATCGCTATCGATTGAACTGGACATAGGCATCCCGAAGGTGTGGCGCCGTAGTGTCCCAGATGTGCGGCAGGCAGGCGCCACCCCGATGATCGGCAGCGGGCTGACCGAAAGGATCGTGGGCGACGGTCTACCTTGCATCTGCGCCTTGCGCGCCGGTAGCGAGGGCCGAGAGATGCCAGCGCCGCTGCGCGATGCCGCCGGATCGGTGCAGTGCATCGCCTGCGGGTGTTGCGTGATGCGCAGGGCGGTCGCAATGCCGCCGCACTGCGTGCGTCACCGCCCCATCGCATCCGGACATCCACGCACCGCACGCCGGGAAACAGCGTTTGGCCATGCGCCTGCGCGGCCGATAACGCTGCCTTAGCGCCCTGTTGGCGAGGATGCGGGCAGTCCGCGCCGCGAGGGCGCGCCGTCTTGGAGGTTGGGATGTCTCGTATCGTGTTGATCGGCGGCCATGGCAAGGTCGCACGCCTGCTCACGCCGCTGCTGGTGCGCGGCGGGCATTCGGTCACTGCACTGTTTCGCAATCCTGCGCACGCAGACGATGTGATTGCCGACGGTGCTACCCCGCAGCTGTTCGATATCGAACAGGCCGACACCGACGCCATCGCCGCGCAGCTGGCCGGCCACGATGCGGTGGTGTGGTCGGCAGGCGCCGGTGGCGGCAATGCCGCGCGCACCTACGCGGTAGACCGCGATGCGGCGATCCGCTCGATGCACGCCGCCGAGCAGGCCCGTGTGCGCCGCTACGTGATGGTGTCCTACCTCGGTGCCGGGCTGGAACACGGCATCGGCCCGGACGATGCCTTCTTCGCCTACGCACAGGCCAAGGCCGCGGCCGATGCACACCTGCGCAACACCCCGCTGGACTGGACCGTGCTGGGGCCGGGGCGCCTCACCCAGGACCCGCCCTCTGGCCGCATCACCCGTGATCCGGGCGGCGATGCCGACGGCGGCGTGTCGCGTGCCAACGTCGCGCAGGTCATCGCAGCGGCATTGGCGCTGCCGGCCACCATCGGCAAGACGGTGGGCTTCATCGACGGGCAGACGCCGATCCAGCAGGCCTTGTCGCAGCTGGAATGAACGCCAGGCCTATCGCGATGCCTGCGCGGGGCGCACAGTGGGCCTGCCTAACGAATTCCTAAAGCCGGCCTCGGCATAGTCGCGGGCGCAGTCCTTGTGGAGGTCGCTCATGTCTGCAGTTGTCACCCCACGCCGTGCCGGCATCCTGCCGCCGTATCTGCTGGACCATGTGGCCAAGGCCGCACCCGAGCGTGCGCGGCAGTGCGCGCGGCTATCCCGGCAGATCACCGCCCAGCTGCGGCAGCAACGCGCGCTCGGCCTGCTTGCACGCACCCGGCCGCCGGCCGCCGATGCAGCGAGCGCGCCCACTGAGCAAGCAGTGCAGCGGCAGATCTACGACGCGCAACAGGGCACCGCACTGCCCGGCACCCTGGTCCGTGCCGAAGGCGCGGCCGCCACCGACGATGTGGCAGTGACCGAGGCCTACGACTATCTCGGCGCCACGCACGCCTTCTTCCAGACCGTGTACGCGCGCAATTCCATCGACGGCGACGGCATGCCGTTGATCGGCACCGTGCATTACGAGCGTGGCTACGACAACGCCTTCTGGAACGGCGAACAGATGGTGTTCGGCGATGGCGACGGCGAAATCTTCAACCGCTTCACCATCGCCATCGACGTGGTGGGCCACGAGCTGACCCACGGCGTCACCGAGCGCACCGCCAACCTGATCTACCAGGACCAGTCCGGTGCCTTGAACGAGTCGCTGTCGGATGTGTTCGGCGTGTTGATCAAGCAGTACACATTGCAGCAGCAGGCCAGCGAGGCGGACTGGATCATCGGGGCCGGCTTGCTGATGCCCGGCATCAACGGGGTGGGCCTGCGCTCGATGCGCGCACCCGGCACGGCCTACGACGACCCGGCGCTGGGCAAGGATCCGCAACCGGCCAGCATGGACGGCTTTGTCGACACCCAGGAGGACGATGGCGGCGTGCACTACAACTCCGGCATTCCCAACCACGCGTTCTATCGCGCTGCCGTGGCCATCGGTGGTTACGCGTGGGAGAAGACCGGCCGCATCTGGTACCGCGCGCTCACCGGCGGCGAGCTGGCCGCCGGCGCGGACTTCGCCACCTTTGCCGCGCTCACCGTCCGCATCGCCGGTGCGGACTATGGCGCCAGCGGTGCCGAGGCAACCGCGGTGCAACAGGCCTGGCGCGACGTGGGCGTGCTCACATGAGTGCACAACGTCCGCCGGTGGAGGCAGGCGTGATTTTGCGGCTGGCCCGCGAAGGCGGGGTGGCCGCCTTCCCCGCCATGCGGCGCGAACGGCAGCTGGTGATGGACGACCTGGACGATGCCCAGCGCCTGCAGCTGCGCAGCGTGCTGGACCAGTGCCTGGCGCATGCGCTGCCGCGCCCGCAGGCCGGTGGTGGCGATCGCCGCTATTTCAGCATTGCCTGGGACGGCGCCAGCGAGCCGCTGCGCATCCCCGAAGAACATGCGCCGGCCGCGATCGTGCGGCTGTGGAAACAGGGCACGCTGTAGCGCGGTGATACCGTGATGCACCGCCTGTGACATCGCGCGCGTGTGCCCGTCCCCGTGCACAAACGAAGACACCGCGCCATGCGCGGTGTCTTCGTATCGAAAGTGGTCCAACTGCGGATGCCTGCACCCTTTAAGCTGCCTAGATGCTCTAGGGCTGCACAGCTGGTGACGCATAGTGCTGCCTGCTGCGTTAGCGCCACGTGCAGCGCAGTGGTCAACTGGAAGACACGCCCCTCATCCCCGCAGTGCAGCATGGCAGTGCCGGTGTGCGGGTCTGCTTGCACCGCGCGCCACCGCACGCCTGCATTGCCGTCAACAGCGGCTTCGCGGATAGTCGCTGCACCGATCAGACGACCCCTGGACCTCCGTGATTGTGTTGCTGCTTGCTGCCGGACTGCTTGCCGGCCTGGGCTTGGCCGGCGTCATCGCATGGCTGCTGCTGCGCCAGCGCGCGCGCACCGCCAGCGCTGCGGCCGCGCCTGTCGCCACCGACACCGGCCTGCAGGACGCACCCGCGGCGCCCGCGGCCGCGGCCGTGCACACGCACGGGCAGGCACAGGCGCAGCGCGCGGCTACACCCCACCCCCTGCTGTGCGGGCCGCCGCCGATGCAGCCGCTGCTGCGCCGCATGTATGCCGCAGTGATGTCCAACCCATCGCTGGCCGAGGGACGCCTGCCCACCGACCCGGCCCAGGCCGCGGTGCTGGATGCGGTGGGCGCTGCGCTCGCCCATGTCGACCTGCGCCCGCAGCTGCTGCCACGCCGCCCGCAGTTGTTGCCGCAGCTGATGCGCGCGGTCAACGACCCGGATGCCTCCGGCCGCGGCATCGCCGCGATCATCGCGCAGGACCCGGCGCTGGCCGCCAACCTGCTGCGCATCGCCAACAGCGCGCTGTACCGCCCGCAGGGTGGTCCGCTGGAAAGCCTGGAGCGGGCCGTGGTGCATATAGGCACCGAGGGCGTGCGCCAGATCGTCGCTGCCGCCGTCATGCAGCCGGTGCTGAGCCTGGAGGGCGGCCTCTACGCGCGCCTGCCGGCCGCGGTATGGGATTACGCCCTGCGGACCGCCGCCGCCGCGGCTGCCTACATGCGCGAGCGCGCCGGCGATACCTTGGCGGCGCAGCTGGCCGGCCTGCTGCAAGGCCTGGGTGCGGTGGTGATCCTGCGCGTGCTGCGCGATGCCTACGCCGAGCGCCCCAGCGTGCCCTATAGCCTGGAGGTGGCCGCCGCGCTGGTCGAACGCCACACCGCCGCCGTCGCCAAGACCATCGCCACCACCTGGGAGCTGCCCGCCGCGCTGGGCACCGCGCTGGACGAGCAGCGCCCCGGCCACGACACCACCCTGCTCACCAGCTCGCTCGGCATGGCGCTGCGGTACGGCCGGCTGGCCGCCGCGCTGGCCATGCTCGCCCGCCACGGCGCCGAGCAGCAGGAACATGCACTGAGCGTGCTGTCCACGCTGGAGCCGGACCACGCCGCCAATGCCGCGCTATGGCAGCGGCTGGTCGCCGCCAGCGTGGAGTGAGGCCGGCGCGGTCGCCGCAGGCCGGGCACACGCACGCGCGCAGGCAAACGCCTGCACAGCACCGCACCACTCAGCACTCGCTGGCGATCATCTCCTTCACCCGCGTGGCGAGCACGCTCACGCTGAAGGGCTTGGCCAGCACCGCCATGCCCGGTTCCAGGTGGCCGTCGTTCAATTGCGCGTGTTCGGCAAAGCCGGTGACGAACAACACCTTGAGGTTGGGCCGGCCCACGCGCGCGGCGTCGGCCATCTGCCGGCCGTTCATGCCGCCGGGCAGGCCCACGTCGCTGATCAGCAGATCGATCCGCACCGGCGACTGCAGGATGCCCAGCCCCGCGGCGCTGTCGCCGGCCTCCAGCACGGTGTAGCCCAGCTCTTCCAGCACCTCGGTGAACAGCAGGCGGATGGACGGTTCGTCGTCCACGATCAACACCGTTTCCCCGGCCAGCGACGGCGCCAGTTCCAGCGCGGCGGTGCTGCCATCGCTGCTGTCATCGGCACCGGCGTGCCGCGGCAGGTAGATGCACACCGTCGAGCCCTTGCCCACTTCCGAGTGGATGCGCACCTGCCCGCCGGATTGCTTGGCAAACCCGTAGATCATCGACAGGCCCAACCCGGTGCCTTCGCCGATCGGCTTGGTGGTGAAGAACGGATCGAACGCGCGCGCCACCACCTCCGGCGGCATGCCGGTGCCGGTATCGCTCACGCACAACGACAGGTAGTGGCCTTCCGGCATGCCCAGTTGCTGGCCCATCTCGCGGTCGATCCAGCGGTTGCTGGTCTGCACGCGCAGGCGCCCGCCGTTGGGCATCGCATCGCGCGCGTTGATGCACAGGTTGAGCAGCGCGTTCTCCAGCTGCGGCGCATCCACCAGCGCCAGCCACAGTTCGGCGGCGACGACGTTTTCCACGCAGATCCCCGGGCCCACCGTGCGCTGGATCAGCTCCAGCATGTCCACCACCAGCCGGTTGACGTTGGTGGGCTTGGGCAACAGCGTCTGCCGCCGCGCAAACGCCAGCAAGCGGTGCGTCAGCGCCGCCGCGCGCGTGGTGGCGCCCTGCGCGGTGGCCACGTAACGCTCCAGTTCGCCGAAGCGGCCTTGCTCGATGCGCAGGCTCATCAATTCCAGCGCACCGGAAATGCCCGCCAACAGGTTGTTGAAGTCGTGCGCCAGCCCGCCGGTGAGCTGCCCCACCGCTTCCATCTTCTGCGATTGGCGCAGTGCTTCTTCCACCGTCATCAGCTCGCGCGTGCGCTCGATGACCCGCTGCTCCAGCGTGTCGCTCAACTCACGCAAGGCCGCCAGCGCGCGGTCGCGCTCTTCCGACAGCGCATGGCGCGCCTCGATGTCGAGCAACACGCCGGGAAACCGCAACGGCGTGCCATCGGCGGCCTTTTCGACCCGGCCATTGGCTTCCAGCCAGTAGTACTTTCCGTCGCGCCGTTTGACCCGGTACTGGTGCGCGTACGCACCGCCGCGGGCGATGGCTTCGCCGATGGCCGCGCGCAGCCCCTCGCGGTCGTCCGGGTGCACCGTCCGGATCACCTGTTCCAGCGTCAGGCCGTGGCGGCTGCTGGACGGATCGAAGCCGAAGTTCTGCGCAAAGGCCTCATCCACCGAAAACGCGTCGGTGGGCAGGTCCCAGATCCAGGTGCCGATGATCGCGCCGGCCGCCAGCGCCAGCTGCACCCGCTCGGCATTGCGGCGCGCCACGGTTTCGGCCTCCAGCGCACGATCGCGCTCGCTGGTGCGGTTGACCACCTCGTGCACCAGGTGCGTGTTTTCGTCGCTCAGCATCGCGTGCTGGAGGTCGCGGTTGCGCGCGTCCGCCACCTGCGCGGTGGTTTCGATGGCGATATTCATCAGCCCCACGATGCTGCCGTCTTCGCCGCGGATCGGCGAGGCGGTGGCATTCCAGTAGGTCATCTCGCTGATGCCGTTGCGCAGCATCGGCAAGGCGATGACCCCCTGGCCAAAGCCCTCACCGGTCTGCATCACCCGGTCGAAATCCTGCGCGATGGGCGCGTAGGTGTCCTTCCACACCTCGGTCACCGGCTGGCCCAGCGCGTGCGGATGACGCTCGCCCATCGACTGCACGTACACGTCGTTGTAGAACAGGCGCAGCTCCGGCCCCCACAGCACCGCACCGAGCAGTGTGGAATTGAGCACCACCGACAACGACGAGCGCAGCGACTGCGGCCAGGTCTCGGGCGCGCCCATCGGCGTGGCGGCCCAGTCGTGGGCGCGCATCAAGGCCCCCATCTCGCCGCCCCCCGCAAGAAACTCCAGGCCAAGGGGCTCGATGGCGGGGCGCACTGTGCTCACGTGACGGCATTGCCTGGCAAAAAAGTGCGCGCATTGTGGCACGCAGCGGTCTCAACAAGACGTGCAGAACAACGCCCTGCTCGCGCACAGGCCGCGCACGCGCCAGCGCAGCAGCAAACGTCCTGACGCGCGGATGACGGCATGCCCACGTCGCACTCACACCACCGGGGTCCAGACTGGCCTTCAACATCCCCAACCGTAAGAGGCACACCCATGGACAAGAACCGTATCGAAGGCACCGCGAAAGAGATCAAGGGCTCGATCAAGGAGACCGTCGGCCGTGTCACGGGCGACAAGAGCACCGAGCTGGAAGGCGCCACCGAAAAGAACGTCGGCAAGGTGCAGAACAAGGCTGGCCAGGTCGCCGACAAAGTGCGCGACGCCTCCAAGTAAGTCGATCGAAGCTGTCCACGCCGACTGCACTGCCCGCGGGTGTCACGCCCGCCGCGGCGAAGCAGTGGACTGGCCGGCAGCCGTAACGCACGACAGTGCGGACGGCAACGCCCACTTCGGCGAGATCGCACCAACGCCCCGACATGATCGGGGCGTTGGCGTTTTAGCCCCCAGCCAGAAGCCGCACTCTCACGATTTTCTGAAGGCCAAAGCGTCAGTGGTGCCCAAGTTGCGCAGCTCCGCAGCACATTAGTGAGCGATGCCAAGTTACAGGCTCAATTCGACCAGCAGGCCAGGCCAGGCCAGGCAGCTTCGGAGCTTTGCCAGACAAGCTGCAAACAGCACGCAGCCTAACTTAGCGGGCACTTACGACAAACACAGTCGAACCGTCACGCTACCAGCGGCAAGCCTGCAACCGACTGAGATAGCGAGCCTAACCCCGGCGTGCCGAGCAGATAGTTAGCGCACTGCGCCAGCGGTGCATGATGGCGAGAACAGGCGCGCTCACGACCTATGCACTCGGCGCATGGGCTAGCATGCTCGCTCACAGGGGAGACACCATGGACAGGATCACCATCGCGCGCCGTCTGGCGCTGGCACTGACAACGCTGTGCGTGCTTGCGTGCGGACAAGGCGTCTTTGCGCAGAACATGCGCTCAGCCACGGGCAAGGCGACGAGCAAGTACATCCCGCCAGCGCGGCAGCCGTACAACTCCATGGCGCGCGACACCACGCCCTTCAATTGCGAGCAATACCGCGCGCATCCGCACCCGGGCATGGTGCGTTACTGCCAGGGCATCGAGAACATGACCTTGCGCAACGAGGCGCATCGGCAAGGGCGGCCTGCTCCGTCGGATTCCATCATCGCGCTGCCCGGCCTGGGCACGGCAGAGGCCAAGCAGCTGGGCTATGCGTGCGTAGGCGGGCAGGCGATGAAGCGGCTGCACAATGGATGGGAGCAGGTGCCGGCCGCTGCGGGTGGGTGGCAGCGTTGTCAAGGTGGGTAAGCACCCCCGCCAACCCCCATCCCAGCTGGCAGGATTCTAGCTTCGAAGAGAAATTAGCCCTCCTCGCCTATTCCCTGCATGAAATAATAGCTCGTGCTTCTTTCACAAAGCCCTCTCCACAGCAGCTAGACACATCAATCCTGTCATCTAAATTTAATTGAAATTTAAATTTAAATAGTAAAATTTGTAGGATTGAGCATTTCGCACCGCGAGCGCGCGATTACCAGCCAGCGCCTTTGTTCCGGCATATGTATAACCTGAAGGGGCATCAATCGTCCCGTCTACGATTTCATCTGAAAAATGCGTGATTTCATGCAAAAATGTTCCCACTTGAGAAGATTCATCGTAAACCGTTGGAAACATGGGCGATTCAAAGAAACGTGGGCATAGATTAACTTGATATAGCATTCCAGGAGAGACCCAAGCTAAAGCATTCGGAGAAATGTTATTTTCCACTGGGTCGCATTGGCAAGTAATAGAAACCGGCGGCTTGGGGTTCGCAGAATCACTGGTTAATCGATACCATGTGGCGAATACCATATTATCGTTAAATTGATCATCTGGAAGATAGTCGTCAGGATCGCCATGGACGCCAAACCAAGTCGTAAATCGCGCAGTCGGTTCAAACGACATATCAACATATGGAGGTACGTCGAAGGTCTGTACTTTCGTCTGCTGCCCGTATTCAGTAAGGGTTTCGTAAGCAATTGCGGTCGATTGCGGTATTACGTTTTGTTCAACATGTTGGACCTGAGCTGCGCTACAGGATGCGAATTCCGACTCAATTGTCTTGCGAAGACGTTTCTCCGGCGATGTCAATCCAGCATCTAGCTGTTTGCCAGCAAAAATCCTGACGTCATTTGAGGACGCTTCAAGCCACGATGCCCGAAGTGAGTCCCGAGATGCGTTCTTGAAAGCCAGTTTAGGTCTATTTAAATAAAGAGAAGGGCTTCTCAAGCTGACCGTGTAATGCTGCCCTGGTTTGAGACGATAATTCAATTGAATATTTACGTCCACCGCCTTTTTCTGTTTTGGACCCACTTTGACATATACATCTTCTTGTGCGCCTTCCATGTTGACATAGATGCCAAAATATGGGGCTTCGCTTCCGTCATCTGCCAAGACACGGAAAACATTGTTCATCAACAGACCACTTCTGTTGGTCTTTGGAAAAGACTGGTCTAAAACTTCAATGTCCTGATCACCCAGATTGACAGCAATAACTCGTATACCCGTCTCACCCTGCTCATTACTTACTGGCTTATCGCTACTAACAGATTTAACTGCCCGCTCAATTTTTACATTCAATCGCCCCGCAGCCAATGCCGAGTGAGATAAGATTATTAATCCCGCTACTGCAATTACTCTCCATGCACGCATTGCCGACTCCTTGTTAGTAAAAAAACTTTGTCGATTATTTTTAATGTTGCGACGGTGCTTGAGCATAAAAGCACAGGTATGGCGTAGCGTCAACGGAGCCCGATTTATCCAGACACGATATTAGGTGGGCTCTGGTTGGAGAGCACAGAATTCTCTGCTACCTCGTGGATGACAACGGTTCTCCTCGTGGTCAGGCTGGCCGGTGTGATCGCCTAGTGCATTCATCAAACTGGTCGTGATGCACCGCCAACCTGCACAGTGCGATGCCCCGGCGTTACTCACCCACCGCCGCGCGGCAGGCGGCCAGGGCGCGGCTGATGTGTTTTTCCACCATCTTGACCGAGATGCCCATGACGGCGGCGACTTGCGGGTAGGTGAGGCCGTCGAAGCGGTTGAGCATGAAGGCCTGGCGGCATTTGGGCGGCAGCGCGGGCAGCGTGTGGGTGTGCAGGTGCTGCAGGGTGCGGCGGGCGTCCACCAGCTGGTCCACCGCCGTGCCGACGGCGGCGAGCGGTTCGCTGCCCTCCAGCGGCACGTGGCGGGCGGCGTGCCTGCGGTGGCGCGTGCGCCAGTGCTCCAGCACCACGTTGTGGGCAATGCGGTACAGCAGCAGCTTGTAGCTGTGGATGTCTGGCGTGTTGCGGTAGGCCAGCAGGCGCAGCAGCGTTTCCTGGGCGAGATCGGCGGCGGTGTGCGGGTCGCGCAGGCGCCGCCGCATGTAGGTGAGCAACTCCGCCTGCAGCTGCACCACGGCCTGGTCGAAGCGTTCCCTGGCCGGCGCGTGCTCCTCGCGCACGTGCCAGCGCATGGTGACGCGGCCAAGCGCGTAGATACCCGCCGCGGGCGCGCGGGCCGGCAACTCGCCCACGGCGTAGGCGCTGCGGTGGCGCCACGGGCGGCTGCCGTAGCGCTCAACCGGCACCGGGCTTGCGGCGTGCGTGCGCGCCGCGACCACCTGGCCGATGACACCGTGGCGGTCTGCACGCGACGCGCCGGTCATGCCCTCACTCATCATGCGACGTCTCCAGCAACGGGCCGGGCGCATGCGGTGCGCGCATGCGCTGCGGCGTGATCAATGTGGGTCTACAAGGCTGATGACCAGCTCGCCATCGCGCTGGCGGATGTGCAGCTTGCTGCCGATGGCAAAGCCCAATTGTTCCAGCCAGCGGCCGCGCAGGCGCAGGGTGGGAATGCGCTGGTGACTGTCGGGATAGTACCCATAGCCGACGGTGCACTGCTGCGGCGCACGCGGGCGGCCGGGCCGCCGTGGTGTGCGGGGTTCGGCACGGGTTTCGGGGATGGGCGTGCGCTCGAGGTAGCGCCGCGGCGGGATCGAAGGATCCAGCGAGCGCCAGACAACTTCGGTAGGCGGCGGCACCGTGGCGCGCGTGCGCGCAGACGTGGGGCGGGATGAGGATCGACGCATGGCAAAGCCCTCCTTGACGAACAAGCCCCGTCGCACGACGCGACGGGATGTCGGGAGGCTAGAAACCGCAGACAGACTTCAGAATTGTTTTCTCAAACAGCTTTGTATTAGCTGCATTCCGACATAGGCATCGCGTCGGCTGCACTCGTACAAAAAATCCAGGCACAAAAAACCCACCGGTTTGACGGAGGTGGGTACCGCTGTCTGAGGAGTTTCTAGGCTCCTTGCCACCGAGATTGCTACCTGTTTGGCAATGTGTCAACTGATAACTAGTGCGTCATTGCCGCCGCGCGTCCATTCGAAAGATTACGTGCAAAGTCGCACATGTGGGCACCGGACATCGCTTCAACTTGACCCAACTCACCGCCACACGCACACTTCCGCTCGGAGCCTAGAAACTCCACACAGACAGCGGTACCCGCCTCCGAGAATTTGGTGGGTTTTTTGTGCTCGGCCATCTGGCCTGGCACTGCTCGGCGTTCCTACGCCGGGAGGGCGGCGAATACAACACCCGCAAGGGGAATAAGCCCGCCGGCTGTCTGCGGTTTCTAGCCTCCCGGCATCCCGCTGCGTTGTGCAGCGGGAGCTGCCTCATGGCAAGGAGAGCGGCATGCACGAAGAACCCGGCTACTGGATGTCCGAAGGCACGCAATACCACCTGCTGCGCGTACGCGACCAACTGCGCCTGCTCGCCCCCCTGGCCGCACCACGCGCCCGCGACGAAGGCTTGCTCGGTGCACCAGCCATTCCACTCCAGCAGTGGGCGCATTGCCTGCAGCGCTTGGCCGAGCAGGTGGATGATGTGCTTGGAGATTTGAGCACCGCCCCCTAGAGCTGCGTTTGTCTCGGCCAGCGTGTCAGCTCTGCGGCCAATGGGCTGGCCGGTTGGGACGTGCGCGAGTACCTTTCCTCCTATCGACGCATCGCAACGGCAGAGCAAGACAATAATGACCAGCTTTCGCTCATTCACACTGCTGCTTTGTTTGGCACTTACCTCGGTGCTGTCGAGCGCGTGCACCCGCCCGCCTGAGCAAGCGAGCGATCTGGCTGCTGCGTCATCAGCTACCCCTACGGCGCGTTCTGTACCGGCAACCACGGAGCAGAATGCCGCTCTCAGCATCCAGCAGATTGAAGCCGGGCTTTTGAGATTTGCAGCGTCGCTAAAACAACCCAGTGACATGAGCCACAAGCAGCTAGAGGGGATGCTGGGCATCAAACTCGACCCGCCGAAGGATCTTGCGGTGTCACGGCGTGTGCTGCGGAGTCTTCCGCTGGCGAACGGCTATACGTTGTATGTGTCGCACAACCCGGAAAGGAAGGGATTTTCTTTCATCAATCTCTTGGTCGGGCTGCCGGACAAACGCGACCCGACGCGCGTGCCCGATGCCGCATGCGTGTGGGATGCGGCGGATCTTTCAGCCAAGCTTGAAGCCATGGGGTACACGCGCGGCGGGCAGCGCCCATTCCAGGGCGGTACGCTTCGGCAACATTGGCGCGCCATCCAAGATGGAGCACAAGGTTTTTCGGTTGCCTTGCTGATCTACGAGACCACCGCCAGTGGCGCAAGGCGCGAGTGTGTGTATGGCGCTCAGATTGATGGAGGTGATGCGTGACACCTGTTGACCCGCGGATTGAACCGTTGCTCCTGCAGATGCGGAAGGACCCCAACCTTCCTGAAGGAGCTGAGGCGTCCCTCAGACAAGCCATCTCTGAATCGCCTTACCTGTCCAACCTATTGGGGAATGCGATCGAGAGCGGGCAGATTGGCGCCATCGCCGTCTCTCATGGCCAACACAATGCTGGTCACTTTCAGGATGGTAAGGATGGCAAGGCGGGCACGCTCAACGTCAGCGAATCGCTGTTTCAGGATTGGCACGGCCGCGCTCGGATCGACCATCTCACAGAGGTATTGGGCCACGAAACGATGCATGGCGTGCTGGCACAACACCGCGCCAACGCACTGGCAGAGTTCGGCAGGACCATGGGCGACAAGATGCAGGATGCCCACGCGCAGCGAGAGACGCAGGTAGACCTCACAGAGCCGACACGTATCTATCTGGACAAGACGCGGCAAGACGAAGCCCTGGCAGAAATCTCGGCGCTGCGGGCGCTCAACAGCCGCATCAAGCACGAGAACCCAGGTATTTCCGCGCAGGATGCCGAGGGGATGCTGCTGGACCGCTCTGTCACACGCTGCGTCGACAAGCATGTGACACCGCCAGCGTTTGCCCAGGGCCTTAGCTATGAGGCGCTGACCACACATGATCAGGCGCGAGGAAAACCGCTCACCCGTGCCGTGGAGCAATGCTTCTACGAGAGCAGAGGCACGCTTGGCCCGCATGGCGATTCCGATTACCGCAACTATTACGGTGTCGGCGCGATCAGCCACATTGCCAAGAGCTACGCGCATCTTGCGCATGATCGGCAACCCCCTGAGGTGCGCGTCGACCTCAAGTCGCTAGGACTGGAACCAAGGCAGCTGGAGCGCAACGGGCTGGATCTAGGCTCAGCACCGGCATTCAATCTTATCGACATGGGCAAGGACGGCTATGGCATGGTCCAGCTCAAGGAAACCGGCGCACGCAGCAACAATGCACCAAACCTGGCAACACCAGTTGCGCCTAGCCCCTCACTGACGCCCACAGATGCAGGCCACCCAGACCACGCGATGCATCAACAGATTCGCAGCAAGGTTGAACAACTGGATGCCACCAACGGCCGCACCTTCGATGCAACCAGTGAGCGAATGACGGCCAGACTGCTGACGTTGGCCAAGGACAATGGCCTGACGCGCGTTGACCACGTGTTACTCAGCGACAGAACCAGAGACTTGCCAGCAGCCCAGAACCTGTTCGTGGTGCAAGGCGAACTGCATAACCCAGCCATGCTGCGCGCACATATGCCAACGTCGGAGGCAGCTCAGCGGCCGGTGCAAGAGAGCTTCGCTCAGCTGGAGACGGTCAACCAGCGCTTGGCTCAGGAGCGTACACAGGAACAATCTTTGGAACAGCAAGTTTTGCAAGAGCCGCGACCGCGCGGCCCAGTACCGACTTTGTAAGGCAACAGGCGTAGGACTTCATTTTTTATTTCACATAGATGCCTGCAGTTACAGATCAGCACCAAGAAACTTGATAAATTCGCTTGCTGTTAATGAGGAAGAGATAACTGAATATGACTCCATTATTTCAATTGAAGAGCATGGCACCTTCCGAATGCACTCATTTCAAGAAAAATAATTTGGCTTTTAATGTCGATCTCCAACTGTAATAAACTCAGCACCAAGGCCCGTAACCACTTGCTTTGCATTTACCAAGAGCGTATTTAGCTGCAAACACTGCTTCGTATAAGCGCCCTTTCGATAATGTGTGCGGCGGGTGTGCGGCTGAAGCACAACTACTTTCGTTAGAACCTGACCCGTAATTCCATTTAGAAAATTAGAAAAATCATCTTTTCCGCAAGGTAGTTGAGGATGCCATATCTTTTTTTTCTTTGAAAATCTTTTCAAAATATCATTTTTGAGAGTACCGACATCAATAGACCTGATGTTTTTTATTGCTTGGCCCAGGACCACCTCATAAGCTGAACAGGAAACTTTTCGAGATTCGCTTTTGGAGTTTGCTGCCTTGACGTGAATGAATGTTATTGACGTTCGGCCTTTTTCTCTCCCAAAATGTATAAAATCTGCTATCTCCCCTGCGCCATCATCACAGATCAACCAGTCTTCAGCCTCAGAAAGGCTTAAAGAGAAATTCTTTTTCTTTTTCCTTATTATTGCGTTTAACACCCATGAAAATAGAGAGTCGTCTGCTCCGATAGCGGATAAGTCTGCTGTTCCATTTAGATAAATTGGTTTTTCTTTTTCTATGTCGTAGCCCTTGAAATCAGACCAAATAAAATCACTAAAATCTACATCTTTATAGCTTTGTTGAAAACACTGCCCACCAGTTATTACGTGGCCACTCTCATATCGCACTACCCAAAGCTCCGGCTTAGAGAGCGATTTTGTAAATTCGTCTAACTGACCCTTTCTTTTCTTTTCAGGCTGAGACGTTACGACAAATGATACTTTTCCCGCCATGTTGATGGCTGGGACTACATCAACAGTCCCGATATAGAAAGGATGATCTCCAGGATCTATATGAGTCACCCGCCATTGCCAGCCAGCTACATCTCCACCAGAATGAGGTAGAATTTCTAAAACAAACTTGCCGGACACTGCGCTCATCATTTTTATAACTGAAGGAGCCAAGGAGTTATTTGGCACTGAATCCACATCTACAAAATGAACTTCATATACGTCGGATACACCCGACAAATTGCGCACTGGGTGAGAAAGAGTTTTAAGAGGGCTTTCTACTGGATCTTTGACCCACTCTATTTCGTCGCTTAGCACATTCGTTATTGAAGTCAGCTCAGTCCAATCTGCAAGTTTTCTCATCCAGAAAAAAGAGTTAGATAAGTTAACTCCCATACTGATTTTTCCGCCTCCCAAATCGACGCTGATGCGAGTAGCGTTATATGCGTAAGATTGATCAGACAACGGATCTATCGCAGCCTTTAAATTTTCACCGGTAATAAATTTTGTGTCTGGCTTACTTATATTTCTTCGATGTATGCCCTGTAGCCATATAGCTTTTAGCTCAGCGTCACCTGTAAGCACTAGGGCATTTATTATTGCTCGACTGACAGGAGCAAAACCTATTAAATTGCATTCATCTAAAAGTGGATCGCGAACGTCACTGTCTGAGAAATGGAATACATAACGTCCACCTGCAGCTCTCACCACAGTAAAGTAATGGTGGTTCTTGTCACTAACCTCAGCGTCTTCTGGTATAGAACTTTTGAGCCAGGTGGGCGCGCGCATCTCTGAGAAGAAAAAAGTTAGGAACAAATTCTCTCCTTTTCGGTCAGAGTCGACACCGAGCCATTCCACCTTGGAAAAATGCGCATTGACTCTTCTCTTCAGCTTGGCTGCAACAGGATACAAATGAAGGTCTGCTGCGTCGCCTCTTTCCATGAAATGCACGCCGAGATATGGTGAGATACATTCCGTGGTTAGCCCCATAATCCCCTCCACTGGCTAAAATTCTTCTTGCCTAATCTACTGGCATCTATTTTATTTAAAATTAAATATTTTTTATTTTTTCGAAGAGAGCCAACATAATTTCCGAAAAAATCAGCTGGGCGTTTGCACAACTAAATCTTCCGAGCGTAATTTTCGCGGACATGCCGGTTAATGTAGGCGTTGAGTCCATCTCCGCTTTCAGCAAGTCGTTTCATTTCTTCGATACAGCTCTGACCTGCACTTGCATAGGTGTATATATAAGAGCCCCCGCGCCTGAAGTGGACCGTTATGGAACCTTCGCCAATTTCATACGATTGGACACCGGAATCCCCATTGATATCCCTGTACTGCGGCATAAAATCCCCCTTTTCTGTGAAATTACGGTGTACTACGGCAGTGATATTAACTTTTATTGACTAAAGAAATTTTCAAGAAGGGTCAGGTGATCGATTGGTTAGAGTCCTCTGTGCATAAGACTTCGACAGCCGTTATATAGAATCAGGTCTATGCCGCTGCATAGACTTGGCAGCAAAAAGACTTGTTCCAAAAGTGGTTCAAATTGGCTAGGGCTGTTGGCGAACAAGCTCGCTATGGTGGTCCTGGGTGCTAGCAACCTGTGGCGCTGATAGCTGCCAACAAACAAAGCGAGCGCGGCCATCCCACGTATGCCCAGCACCACCCACGCAATCGATGCGAGCGCCACATTGATGCCTTGATTGAAGTCTTGTGGGATTAAACCGCGTTTGTACGGCAGCGCCCCCGGTACGTCGTCACGTATGGCGGAGAAAGTGCCAACTCCCACAGCGAGCCCAAGCGGCCATGGTAATGACCGCGCAGCGGTAAACCCGGTACTTCCCCATCTGCTTCCCATGCATGAAACCCCCGTTCCAGCCTGCACCCTACCGTTATGTAGAGGTTTTGTCAGCGGGGTACCCGGCATTTTGTACCAGCGGTGTCATCGGATGTGACTCTATGCGCTGAAATCACTCGGGTAAAAGGCGCTCGTGCTTGGTCGAGCGCCTTCACCGATTTACTGCAGCGCTCGCTTATTTACTGCAGTGTTCGCTTAATTACTTCTTCTTTTTCTTGTCCGGCGCTTGACTTAAAGCGGACGCGGCCGCTGTTTTTGAATCCTTGCCGGTGCTGCCACTTTTTCAGGACCTTGCTAGCCGCCTTTGCCGCTTTGGGGCCGGTTTTCTCGTTGGTCGCCATGCGTGTGACCTCCTCGCCACCCGAATGGTGGCGTGGCGAAACTAGGCCGATTATCTTGGCCGCACAAGTCTGGTTGCAGCGCGCGCGACGGCAGAGTCTGCAAGACCGCCGGTGCGTTATCTGGGTCAGTTCTCTGGCGATACAGGCGGTGCTGTGCGCCTGCTGTTTTAAGGCCGGCGTGCACAGCAGTGCGCCAAGCGTTTACTGCGACGACGTGTCGGGCAACGGCTGCCGCGCCTGGCCCCAGGTGAGCATTGCATCGAGCGCAGGGCACAGGGCCTGGCCCCATGGAGTAAGGCGATAATCCACTTGCGGCGGTACTTGCGCGTAGACGGTGCGCAGCACCAGGCCGTCGCGTTCTAGCTGGCGCAGCTGCTGGGCCAGCATCTTCTGCGAGATGGCGGGAATCAGCCGCTCCAGGTCCGAGTAGCGCTGCACCTTGCCGTCGAACAGGTGGAACAGCAGCAGCAGTTTCCAGCGGCCTTCGATGAGTTTGAGCAGGGCTTCGACATCGCACGCGGCGGTGTCCGGGGTGTGCGGCTTTCCCATGGGTGCGTGACTTACCTTTGCGTGCGTTCTTGCGGCAGGTGATGCCGCTGCTGATCATGGCATACCGTTTCTACCGGACCGCCACCATGTCGCTAGCCCTGCCCGCCGCCATTGCCTGCTTTTTTACCGCCAGCAATGCCGGCGATGCCGCGGTGCTGCTGCCGCACCTGGCCGACGATGCGGTGGTGCACGACGAGCACCGCCAGCACCGCGGCGCTGCCGCCATTGCGGCCTGGCTGGCGCAGACGCAGGCCACCACGCCGTATCGTGCGGTGCCGGTTGGCGTGCACACCCAGGGCGAGCAAGTGAGTGTCACCGCGCAGGTGTCTGGCGATTTCCCGCAGAGCCCGCTGCAGCTGGAGCATGTGTTCCAGCTGGTGGGCGGCAAGATTGCGGCGTTACAGATTCATTGACGCGGCATGCCGGCGTGTTGCGTTGGTAGCACGTGCCCGGGTGCGGACCTTCCACAGCCGCATGACGCAACTGGCGCGCGGTTAGTGAGCGGTTGCTTGGTATCTCGACGCGCGTTGCGCCTCTGAGCAAATGTAGGGCGGCGCCTAGTCGCCTTCTGCCTGAAGTCGAAACACCCTGCCGCCCTGTTCCGTCTCTTCGCCGAAGGTGACTGTGACCGTCGCGCCTGGTGGCGGTTACTCGGAGCTTCCTGTCCCGATGGAAATAGCCTGGCCCGCACTAACATCGAAGTAATCACGCCAGGCAACACGTTAGGCGAGATTTCGGCCTCTATGTGCTCCTGCTGCTTTTCGAGCTAGGCGCCGCATAGGGGCTTTGCGGGGGGGAAAGTGCAGGAGCGTCGCAGCGGGCAAGGTCTCATCACCCATATCCCCGGTCCGCCACAGGACAGCCTTGAAAGGGAAAGCGCAGCCCATGGGCTGCGCTCTTCGTCGTGGGCTGATCGTAGCTATCACAGCTACGCGTATTTCGCCTTACTTCACTCTCCGCACTTCGGTCGCGGCAGGCAACAGCACGGACCCATCGTTGGCCTGTGGCGCCATGCGCGCAATCGGCTTGCGCGTACGCTTGTCGATCAGCACCGAATGGCGTTCGCCAGGCGCAAACAGGTGCTGCTCCCCCCACTGGCGCAGCGCTACCACTACGGAAAACAGGCTCTCGCCCTGCGGCGTCAGCACATATTCCTGATAGGCCGTGCCATCCGAGGCATCCTGGGTCTCGAGAATGCCCTGCTCTACCAGCTTGCGAAGACGGTCAGACAGGATGTTGCGCGCCATGCCCAGGCTGCGCTGAAAGTCGCTGAAGCGGCGCGTGCCATCGAACGCATCGCGCACGATCAGCAGCGACCAGCGATCTCCGACCACATCGACGGCGCGCGCAACGGGACAGGGTTCGTCGTTGATAGAACGGCGCGGCATGACTTCTCCAGACAGATAGCAACAACCAGAATTTCTGGTTGCATTTTAAAACTACGTGCCCTAGCCTTCAATGAGTTTTGTTTTGAAACCAGATTGCATGGATCGTGGCGCATGAAGTCATCCCGAACTGCCGATATGCCGCGCGGCCTGGTGCTGCTGTTTGCCGCCGCCAGTGGCGTGAGCGTGGCGAATGTGTACTACGCACAACCCCTGCTGGATGCGCTGGCCCGCGACTTCGACATCAGTCATGCCGCCGTGGGAGGCGTGGTGACGGCCACCCAGATCGGCTGCGCCCTGGCCCTGCTGTTGCTGGTGCCACTGGGGGATCGGGTAGATCGTCGCCGATTGATGGCGGTGCAACTGCTGGGCCTGGTGGTGGCATTGGCGACGGTCGGCATGGCGCAGTCTGCATCTGTCTGCTGGCCGGCATGCTGGCGGTGGGGCTGCTGGGCACGGCGATGACCCAGGGGCTGATCGCCTATGCGGCCAGTGCTGCCGCGCCCCATGAACAAGGGCGGGTTGTCGGGACGGCGCAGAGTGGCGTGTTCATCGGTCTGCTGCTCGCGCGCGTGTTCGCAGGGGGCGTCAGCGATCTGGCAGGTTGGCGCGGCGTGTACTTCTGCGCCGCCGCGCTGATGCTGGTGATCGCGCTGCCGCTGTGGCGGCGGCTGCCAGTCTTGCCGTTGGCAGCCAATCCCATGCCTTACCCGCGTCTGATCACCTCCATGCTGACGCTACTGCGGGAAGAAAAGGTGCTGCAAGTGCGCGGCATGCTGGCGTTGTTGATGTTCGCCGCGTTCAACATTTTCTGGAGCGCGCTGGTGCTTCCGTTAAGCGCGCCGCCGTACAGCTTTTCGCACACCGTCATCGGTGCATTTGGCTTGGTCGGTGTGGTGGGCGCCTTGGCGGCCGCGCGTGCCGGGCAGTGGGCCGACCGTGGCCATGCCCAGCGCACCAGCGCGGCGGCGCTGGCCGTATTGCTGCTGGCTTGGTGGCCGCTGTCGCTGATGGAATGGTCGTTGTGGGCACTGGTGATCGGCATCGTGCTGCTCGACCTGGGTGGCCAGGCGCTACATGTCGCCAACCAGAGCCTGATCTTCCGCACGCGCCCCGAAACCCACAGCCGGATGGTCGGCCTCTACATGCTGTTCTATGCGGTCGGCAGCGGGCTGGGTGCCATCAGCACCACCGTCACCTATGCCCATGCGGGCTGGCAAGGTGTGTGCCTGCTGGGCGCGCTGGTCAGCGCGCTTGCGCTGTTGTTCTGGTGGCTGACGCGGCGGGTGACTCCGTAGGCTGCGGCTCAGGCCTGGCAAGCCCTTGGCACTGAGGGTTAGTTGCTAGGGCAGGCACGTGACGCGGCCAGCCCTGCACGTTGGCATTGGCTGCTTACGCCGGCACAAGCACCGCCTCTGCCAGCAGGGCGCGCTGCCTGTGCAGATGCTGCTGGAAGCGGCTGGCGTAATCCTGCGCCACCGCGCCGATGACGCTGGGCCGGGCGGCCAGGGCGGCGCGCCATGCGCCGATGCGCGGCAGCCCTTCAAAGAGGGGTGCACAGACATCGGCGGGCAGCAGGCCGAAGTAGCGCAGCAGCGGGGCGAACACCACATCGACCATGCCGAACGTGGGGCCGGCGAAATACGGGCCCTGGCCCAGCGCCTGCTCGAGCTTTTGCAGCTTGCCGCGGAAGGCGGCGCTGGCGGTGTCGGCGCTGGCCTGGTCGCTGGCATTGAGAAACTGCCAGGCGTCGGCAAAGGTGGGCGCGGCAAACTCGATCCAGGCGCGTTGCTGCGCACGTTGCAGCGGGTCGCGCGGGTACAGGCTGGTGCTGCCGCTGGTCTCGTCGAGGTAGTCGCAGATCACCACGCTCTCGAACAGGGTGGCCACGCTGCCATCCGGCTGGCCGATGCGCAGCAGCGGCACCTTGCCGGTGGGCGACAGGGCCAGGAACCAGTCCGGCTTGGCGTGCAGGTCGATATCCACGCGCTCGAAGGCGACATCGTGTTCCAGCAGCACGATGGCGGCGCGTTGCACGAACGGGCACAGCGGGTGGCTGATCAGGGTGAGTGTGTTGGGCATGGGCAATGGCTCGCGTTGCGAAAGGGGGGGGTGCCAGGGCAGCCGTGGGCCGGCCTTGCCTGCATGGCAGAAAACGCCTGCGCATCGCCATGCAACCGGTGCATGGCGATGCGCAGGCGAAGGTGGGTGCCGGCAGGGCGGCGATGCGCGCCGCCTGCCGGCGCCTGGCGGGGGGCCGCCAGGCTCAGCCGTTGAGCAGGCGCCCGCCGTCGACCACGATTTCCGACCCCACCGTCCAGCTGGATTCGTCCGAGGCCAGGTACAGCACGGCCTTGGCCACCTCTTCCGGGGTGCCGAAGCGGCCCATCGGGATGCTGGCGGCGATTTCCTCGTTGAGCTTTGCACGGTAGGCGTCGGGCACGCCGAGCTTGTCGTACAGCGGGGTTTCCACCGGGCCGGGGCTGACGGCGTTGACGCGGATGCCGCGGCCCAGCAGTTCGCTGGACAGGGTCTTGGTCATGCTGAGGAAGGCGGCCTTGGTGGCGGCATACACCGACGAGCGGGCCATGCCGGCATGCACGTTGACGGAGGTGTTGAGCACCACCGAGGCGGGGTTGGCCAGCACCGGCAGTAGCGCCTGCAGCAGGAAGTACGGGCCCTTGACGTTGATGGCGAATGAGGCGTCGAAGGCCTGCTCGGTCCACTCCTCGATCGGCACCCAGACCGAGACGCCGGCGTTGAGGAAGACGACATCGAGCTGGCCGTAATGGGCCTGCACCGCCTGCGCCAGCTCCTGCTGGGCGGCAACGCTGGCCGAGTCGGCGCGCAGCACCGGCACGTCGGGCCCCAGGATGGCCTGGGCCTTGGCGATGGAGTCGGGGTTGACGCCGGTGACGATGACGCGGGCGCCTTCGGCGAGGAACTGCTTGGCGGTTTCCAGGCCAATGCCGGTGGTGCCGCCGGTGATGAGGGTACGTTTGCCTGCAAGACGTGACATGGTGTGCTCCTGATGGTGCGGTGCCCGGCCGCCGTATGGCGGCCTTCGATGCGGCATCTTCGCCCCATGCGCCGGCTGCTATAAGATCCTGCGGGAACATAACCTTCATGCGCTGTGCGCATGAATCGAGGACGCATGGACCGGTTTCTGCTGATGACCTGCTTTGCCCGCGCGGTGGAGACGGGCAGCTTTTCCGCCGCCGGGCGCGACCTGGGGCTGGGCCAGCCCAATGTCAGCCGGCATGTGGCGGCGCTGGAACAACACCTGCAGACCCGGCTGCTCAACCGCTCCACCCGCAAGCTGGTGCTCACCCCGGAGGGCGAGCGCTATTACGCGGAGGTGCGCCGCATCCTGGATGCGGTGGGCGAGTCTGAAATGGCGCTGCGCGACGATGTGCAGCCATCCGGGCTGCTGCGGGTGGCCTGCCCCACGGCGTTGTCGCACACCTTCGTACTGCCACTGGTGCCGGCGTTCTTGCAGCGGTTTCCGGCACTGGAGCTGGACCTGCAGATCAACGACCGCTACGTGAACCTGCTCGACGAAGGCGCGGAGCTGGCCATCCGCATCGGCCACCTGGACAGCAGCGCGCTGCGCGCACGCCGCATCGGCGCGTTCACGCGGGTGACGGTGGCCAGCCGCGCCTACCTGGACAGGCGCGGGGTGCCGGCCGTGCCCGAGGACCTGCGCCACCACGACTGCGTGCTGTATACGCTGCTCAGCACGGGGGCGAGCTGGCGTTTCCGCGATACCGACGTGCCGGTGTCCGGCCGGTTCCGGGTCAACTCGCCCGAGGCCGCGCGCGCGGCGGTCAGCGCCGGGCTCGGCATCGGCCTGGGCCCGGCGTGGCTGTACGAAGAGGGCCTGGCCTCGGGCGAACTGCAGACCGTGCTGGATGCCTTTGCGCCGCCGCCGGCGCCGATGCAGATTGTCTACGCCGCCAACCGGCTGGTGCCCAAGCGCGCGCTCGTGTTCATGGATTTCATTGCCGAGGCGTTTGCGAAGATTCCGCAGCTCAATCGTTAGCGCCACCTGCGCTGCGGTGGTGCCGGCGCTGGTGCGCCGCCGGCGCTTCGCTTTCCTGCACGCATGTGCCGCTGCGGACGCGGGAATGCTCAACTTTGTTCGCCCGGGCGCAGCCTGCGCGCAAGGCTCGCCTAAGCTCGCGGCACCTTCCCCATGCACGGCTGCCACGCCCATGTTGAGCAGACACAGTCTCGCGCTTGCCACCTTCATGGCATTGAGCGGTTGCAAGCAGGCCAGCGAGCAAGCGACCGCGCCCACCGCACCCACGCCTGCGGCGGCAACCACCGCGGCGGCACCGGCGCTGGATATCAACGAACTGGATCCAGGTGCCGACGCCTGCCAGGATCTGAATGCCTTTGCCAACGGCAAGGCGCTGGCCAGGGGCATCCCCGACGACGAGGTGGGCATCGGCACCTCGTATGACGTCTACAACGCCAGCTATCGGGATCAGCACGCCATTGCAGAGGCCTTGCTGAAGACGCAGCCGGCCAGCGGCTCGGTGGAGCAGCTGGTCAGGACGTTCTACGCCTCGGGCATGGACGAGGCGGGCATCGAGCGCCTGGGCGCGGCGCCCATCCAGCCGCGGCTGGCGGCGATCGATGCCTTGAAAGATGCGGGCGATATTGCCGGCTTCATCACCCAGCGCCACGCCGAGGGCGCCAACGTGCTGTTCCAGTTCGTTGCCCAGCCCGACGCGCAGAGCGTGTCGAAGATGGTGGGCTATGCCCTGGTCGAAGGCATGACGCTGCCCGCAAAAAATTATTATGTGGACGCGCAGTACGCTCCCATCCGCAAGGCCTACCTTGCGTATATCCAGCGCACGTTCGTCCTGGCCGGCGTGCCAGCCGAGCAAGCGGCCGTGCAGGCCGGGCAGGTGCTGCAGCTGGAAAGCCGCCTGGCCGCCGCGCTGCTCACGCCGGCCGAGCAGCGCGAGCCGAAGAACATGTACCACTGGCTCACCACCGCGCAGGCCAATGCGCTGACGCCGCACTTCGCCTGGGACCGCTTCATGGCCGCGCAAGGTGTCGAAGGGGAAAGCGGCCTGGCGCTGTCGCAGCTGGCGTTCTTCAAGGCATTCGATGCGCAGTTGCAGCGCGCGCCGTTGGCGCAGTGGAAAGCCTACCTGCGCTTCCGCACCATCGACGATGCGGCACCGGCACTGAGCAAGCCGTTCGCGCAGAACCACTTCGCGTTCCACTCCACAACGCTGGAGGGCCGGCAGGTGCAGCAGCCGCGCTGGAAACAGGTGATCACCACATTGAACCAGACGATCGCCGAGGCAATGGGCCAGCTGTATGTCGCCCAGAAATTTCCCCCGGCCTCCAAGCAGCAGGTGCTGGCGCTGGTGGAGAATGTGCGCGCCGCCATGAAGCTGCGCATCACGCACGCCGACTGGATGAGCCCTGCGACCAAGGCCAAGGCATTGGACAAGCTGGCCAACATGATGCCGAAGATCGGGTATCCGGACACCTGGCGGGCGTGGTCGGGCCTGCAGCTGGACACCGGCACCTACCTGCAGAACATCGAACGGGCGGCAGCGTTCAATCACCGCGCCGAGATGGCCAAGGTCGGCAAGCCCGTGGACCGCAAGAGCTGGGGCGATGTGGCGCCGCAGACCGTGAATGCCTTCTACGCACCACGCGAAAACAGCATCTACTTTCCCGCGGTGATCCTGCAGCCGCCGCTGTTTGCGGCAACGGCCGACGATGGCCTCAACTATGGCGGAATCGGCGGGTTCATCGGCCACGAGATCAGCCACGGCTTCGATGACGAGGGCAGCCAGTTCGATGCCATCGGTGCCAACCGGAACTGGTGGCTGCCGGCGGACCGGGCGGCCTTCGAGGCGCGCACCGGCAAGATCAAGCAGCTGGTGAGCCGCTACGTGCCGCTCAAGAGCAGGCCGGACCTGCACGTCAACGGGCAGCTGGTGCTGGGCGAAAGCATCGCCGACTTCACCGGGGTCACCATCGCCTACGACGCGCTGATGCTGGATCTGCAACAACACCCCGAGCGCAATGTCGCCGTGGACGGCTACACGCCCGAGCAACGCTTCTTCATCAACTGGGCCCGGCTGTATCGCAATGCGCGCCGGGAAGAAGTGCAGGTGAAGGCGCTCAACGCCGACCCGCATCCGCCCAGCGTGGTACGCGTCAACGCCGGGCCGTCCAACATGTCGCAGTACGCCAAGGCGTTCTCGTGCAAGGCCGGCGATGCGATGGTGCGCTCCGAGCAGGAGCGTGCACAGGTCTGGTGAGGCGGGCGTTTTGCCGCGTGGCGGGTTGGTGGCCGTGGATGCATGGATGGCATTGCAGCGGCATGTGCGAACAGTCTGCAGCGCATGGTGGCATCGCGTCCTTGACGCGGGCCGTGATGCGGTCGTCGTGACGGCACCACTTCGTTTTTGCGCATGCTGGCCGCTGATCGCGTTGGGGGAATGCTCAACTTTGTTCGTCTGCGCGCAGCCTGCGCCAAGCGCTCGACTAAGCTCGCTGCACTCCCCCATGTACGGCTGCCACGACCATGTTGAGCAGGAACCTTCTCGCGCTTGCGGCCTTCATGGCATTGAGCGGTTGCAAGCAGGCCAGCGAGCAGGCAATCAACGCCAAACCTGCAGCGCCGGTTCCGATGGCCACTGCCGCTGCACCGGCGTTGGATATCAACGAACTGGATCCCGCTGCCGACCCCTGCCAGGATCTGAATGCATTTGCCAACGGCAAGGCGCTTGCCAAAGGCATCCCTGACGACGAGGTTGGCATTGGTACCTCGTTTGATTTCTACAACCGCGCCTATCGGGATCAGCACGCCATTGTAGAGGCGTTGCTGCAGTCGCAGCCGACAGCCGGTTCGATCGAGCAGCTGGTCAGGACGTTCTACGCCTCGGGTATGGACGAGGCGGGCATCGAGCGCCTGGGCGCGGCGCCCATCCGGCAACGGCTCGCCGAGATCGATGCGCTGAAGGATGCGCGCGCCATTGCCGGCTTCATTACCCAACGTCATGCCCAAGGCACCACGGTGCTGTTTCAGTTTGTTGCGCATCCGGATGAAAAGGACGTTTCGACGATGGTGGCCTATGCCAACGTCGAAGGCATGACGCTCCCCTCCAAGGATTACTATGCCGATGCGCAATATGCCGGCATTCGCAAAGCCTACCTGGCGTATATCGCGCGGTCGTTCGTGCAGGCGGGAACACCGGCCGCACAGGCATCGGTGCAGGCAGCGCAGGTGCTGCAACTGGAAAGCCGCCTGGCCGCCGCGCTGCTGACGCCGGCCCAGATGCGCGAGCCCAGCAACACCTACCACTGGCTCACCACGGCACAGGCCAATGCGCTGACGCCGCATTTTGCCTGGGACCGCTTCATGGCCGCGCAAGGTGTCGAAGGGGAAAGCGGCCTGGCGCTGTCGCAGCTGGCGTTCTTCAAGGCATTCGATGCGCAGTTGCAGCGCGCGCCGGTGGCGCAGTGGAAAGCCTACCTGCGCTTCCGCGCCATCGACGATGCGGCACCGGCCCTGAGCAAGCCGTTCGTGGAGAACCATTTCGCGTTTTACGCCAAGACGCTGGAGGGCCGGCAGGTGCAGCCGCCACGCTGGAAGCGGGTGATCGATGCGTTGAACACGACGATCGCCGAGGCGATGGGCCAGCTCTATGTGGCCCGCCACTTCTCTCCTGCCTCCAAGCAGCAGGCGCTGGCGCTGGTGGAAAACGTGCGTGCCGCCATGAAGCTGCGCATCACGCATGCCGACTGGCTGAGCGCTCCGACTAAGGCCAAGGCATTGGACAAGCTGGCCAACATCGTTCCCAAGATCGGGTATCCGGACCGGTGGCAGGATTGGTCGGGCTTGCGGCTGGAAGAGGGCGCCTATCTCGGCAATATCGAACGTGCGACCGCTTTCAACCACCGCGCCGACATGGCCAGGATCGGCAAGCCGGCCGATCGGATGAGCTGGGACGATGTGGCGCCGCAGACCGTAAATGCCTTCTACGCGCCGCGCCAGAACAGCATCTTCTTTCCTGCGGTGATCCTGCAGCCGCTGTTGTTCAGTGCCACTGCCGACGATGGCCTCAACTATGGCGGGATCGGCACCATGATCGGTCACGAGATCAGCCATGCCTTCGATGACGAGGGCAGGCAATTCGATGCCATCGGCGCCACACGCAATTGGTGGTTGCCCGCGGATGTTGCCGCGTTCGACACCCGCACCGACAGGATCAAGCAGCAGATGAGCAGCTACGTGCCGCTCAAGAACCGCCCGAACCTGCACGTCAACGGGCAGCTGGTGCTGGGCGAGAGCATCGCCGACTTCACCGGGGTCGGCACCGCCTACGATGCGTTGATGCTGGATCTGCAACAGCACCCCGAGCGCAACGTCGCCATCGATGGGTATACGCCCGAGCAGCGCTTCTTCATCAACTGGGCGCGGAAGCACCGCAGTGCGCGCCGGGAAGAAGCACAGGTGAAGGCGCTCAACGCCGACCCGCACCCGCCCAGCGTGGTACGCGTCAACGCCGGGCCGTCCAACATGCCGCAGTACGCCAAGGCGTTCTCGTGCAAGGCCGGCGATGCGATGGTGCGCTCCGAGCAGGAGCGTGCACAGGTCTGGTGAGGCGGGCGTTGGGCGGTGTGGCGGCCGCGCAGGCCGCCGTGCTGCGTTGACGGCCTGCCGGGCCGTGCCCGGTGAGGCGCCGGGCTGCTGCAGCTGCGCCGGCGGTGCCTCCTGCACGGCCGTGCGTTTGGCCCGCGCACCGCACGCTTACTCGAGCGGTCTGGGCGAGGGGCGCTGGTTGTTGGAAAAGCTCGTGTAGAGCGCTGCGGCGCGCTCGTCGGCAACGGCGTTTTCGACGCCGCTGAGTCCTTTCGCCGCGATGGCGCGCGCGGCTTTGCCATCACCCAGCAGGTACGCCAGGCGCAGGTAGGCCAGGCTGTCGACCAGGTTCTTGTGCTGAGTGTCGCTGGCATACACCTCCGACAGGCCGTAGTAGGCATACAGGTTGCCGGCCAGTGCGGCCCGCCGCAGGATGCCGATGCCGGCGGAGAAGCGGCCGGCAACTGCGGTCTTGATGCCGTAGACCACCGTGGCGGCCTGGTTGCCTGCTTGCGACGCTGCGTTGAGCTGGTCCAGGTGCAAGGTATCCAGGCGTGCGCGCTCGCTCTCGGTGGGGTAGCCGTGGGTGAGCAGCCACTGTGCTTCTGCCTCGGAGTCGGCCACCAATGGCCCACTGGCCTTGCACGCGCCCGGACCCTGCGGGCAGAGGTAGCGCCGTACCTGCTGGCTCACTCCCTGGGAGAGGGCGGTTGTTCGATCCGGCGACGGCGCTGCTGCGCCGGGGCCTGCCGTGGGTGTGGCCGCTGCAGGCGTGGCCGCTGACGCTTGGTCGGTAGGCGCTGGCCGGCCTGTGTCTGTGCAGGCGGCGAGCGCACTGCACAGGGCGGCCAGGGCCAGGACGTGGGTTGTGCGCATGGGTCACTCCATTCCGTTGAAGACGGCGGCATGGTGCGCGATGTCGGCGCGCCATGCGACTGCGGCCTGTGCCTGGGCCTGTGGGCATGGGAAGCAGGCACTACCCCGAGGGGGGCGGGCAGCGAGCTTCCTGCCGTTGGCCCCTTCGCTCAGGCGCCTGCCCCGTTGATCGCCCACTGCGCCGCAACGGCGCGTTGGTAGGCCGGGCGGCGTTCGGCGCGGGCGACATAGGCCAGCAGTTCGGGGAAGGCGTCCAGCAGGCCGAAGTGCCCGATGCGCAGCAGCACCGACGCCATCAGCAGGTCGCCGACGCTGAAGTCGCCATCGAGCCAGGCGTTGCTGCCCAGGTGCGCGGTGAGGTGCTGCAGGCGCCGGCGGATGCGCTTTTGCAGCAGCGGCATGCGCTCTGCGGTCCAGGGTTTGTCGGCTTCCAGCAGCGTGGCGGTGGCCAGCTCCAGGCTGGGCGGCTCCACCGTGTTGAGCGCGGCAAACATCCAGGCGATGGCACGGGCGCGGGCGTTGGGGTCGGCCGGCAGCAGGCCGGGATAACGCTCGGCGATGTGCAGGACGATGGCGCCGGTTTCGAACAGCACCAGCGCGCCCTGTTCGAAGGTGGGGATCTGGCCGAACGGGTGCAGGGCCAGATGCGCGGGTTGCTTCAGCGCGACGAAGGGCAGCCGCCGCACCTGGTAGGGCTGGCCCACCTCTTCCAGCGCCCAGCGCACGCGCAGATCGCGCACCAGGCCCTTGCCGCCGTCGGGCGAGCGTTCGAAGGCGGTGATGGTGATGGTCATGCAGACGGCTCCGTTGAGGTGAGCGGGCTACGGTGCCGGTTGCCGCCGGTGCGTGCAAAGGGCGGACCGGGCCATGCCGCGGCCGGCCCGGTGGCCGAAGGGTGCCACGCCCCGGCCTGGCCGGGCCTGGCCCTGCCCGGCGGCGCAGCGCAGCGGACCGGGCCATGTCGGGCGCTGGCAGCCCCTTGGGGCGCCAGGTCGTTGGCTGGAGGCGGCCGGCCGGGGCGCGAAAGCGACCTGATTCAGGCCGGCAGGCGGTTTGAGACAAATTGCTCCCCTGGTCTCACCTTTTCCGTATATCGTGCGCTACGTCACAATAAAATGTGACTGGTGTCGCACTTTATTAGCGGATCAAGGATTTCCACATGACCGACAACATGCTGGCGCTCACCACGCCGTTGGTGGGCGGGCGCGGTGCGCCAGCGCAAGGATGGTTGGCCATGCCGCCGCCGTTGATGGCCTCGTTCGACGAGCGCTGCGCGGCCCCGGCACCGCAGCTGCCCGCACCGGCCTCGGACATGCCGGGCCTCACGCGCCTGCTGCGCAAAGGCGCGCGCGGCCTGCTGCGTACCCTGCCCTGGCGGCACCAGGACCGGCTGTATTACCTGCACACCTTCGGGCGGCTGCCGGACCTGTATGCGCCCAAGTGCTTCAACGAGAAGATCCTCTACCGCAAGTGCGTGCACGGCGATTACCCGCTGTACCAGCGGCTGGCGGACAAGTTTGCGGTGCGCCCGTATGTAGCGGCCAGGATCGGCGAGGCGCACCTGATCCCGCTGCTGCTGGACAGCACCGACCCGCAGGAGCTGTTGCGCCTGCCGCAGTGGCGGCAGACCGTGATCAAGGCCAACCACGGCGCGGCGATGGTGGAGGTGGTGCGCGAGGAGCCGGACGCGGTGCAGAAACGGCGCATCATCGAGCGGTGCGGCCAGTGGCTGCGCACCGACTTCTCCGACATGGTGCGCGAGATCCATTACCGCGATATTCCGCCGCGGATCCTGGTGGAGGAGTACATCGGCGATGCGCAGCAGGTGCCGGTGGACTACAAGTTCCACATGTTCCGCCAGGCCGACGGCAGTTTTCAGTACGTGCTGCAGGTGATCTACGGGCGCTTCGACACGCCCAAGCTGGCGATGACCTTCTTCGTGAATAACCTGCACACGGCCTTCCACCGCATCCGCGACGACGGGCGCACGCCGCCCAGCCCGCCGGCGCTGCTGGAACAGGCGCTGGAACTGAGCAAGCGGCTGGCGGGCGATGTCGATTACGTGCGGGTGGACTGGTACATCCAGCGCGGGCAGATCTACTTCGGCGAGCTGACCTTCACCCCGGGTGCGGGGCTGGTCACCGGCCTGGACCGCGGGCTGGACCGGATGATGGGCGACATGTGGGTGCAGCGGCGGGCGCCGCTGGACCCGTCCTTTGCGACGGACGGCATCCGCATGCGGGTGCCGACGCGGTGAGGTGAGTACGGCCGCGGTACGGCCGCGGCACGCCACGCGGCTGCGGGCAAGGGAAACGTGCATCGCGCCGTCGCGCCGCGGCCGGCCACAGCGCGCCTGGCGCGCCAGCCGGCAGCGGCGGATACTCCACGGCCGCCGATGCGCCCGCATCCGGCGCACCGCCGACCGCGGTGCCGCACTTGCCCCCTTGCATGGACGCCCCCTTGCCGAACCTTCGCCTACACCGCTGCCTCCCACTCGGCCTGCTCTGCGCGTTGTGCGCCTGTACCGGCGCCGGCACCCCCGGCGCGCCGCGCCCGGAAGCCGAGCACTTCACCCTTGCCGAGCTGCAGCAGCTTGGCTGCACGGTCACCGCCACGCCCAAGCGCACCATGCACAAGATCCCGCTGATGGGCGAGGTCGATGGCTATGGCGTGACCAGCACCACCGACTGCGCGACGCACCTGATCAGCCTGCTGCAGCCGATGACCTACGAGGACGCGGTGTGGGAAGGCGCACGTACCGCCGCCGGCAACTTTGCCAAGGAGCACGGCTTCGAGCGCGAAAGTTACGAAGGCCGGCACGGCGAGTACAGCGAGATCGAGGTGTTCAGCCACGGCGGCACGCCGGTGGGCTTCGAGTACAACGTACAGGCCCGGGGCACGCTGCATTCGGTGATCGTGCTGTCCGACAGCATCGCGCCGGACGCGGCCTTCGAGGCGGTGTTGAAGACCAAGTTGTAGGGGGGGGGCGCTGTCAGCGCGAAAGACGATTTCTCCGGAGTAACCGCTCCGAGCGCATCACGTGAACCACGACGACGCGCTGCCCATCCACACGGTAGAACACGCGGCACGGTGGTTCGACGATTTGACGGTAGCGGGAGCGCTTGAGCTCCTGCGGGCGGCTCCCGCTCTCCGGGTGCTCGGCCAATTGCTCGACATGCGCAACCACCCGTCTCACCAGTGCCGCTGCGGCGGCTGCGTCCTCAAGTGCAATGTAGTCGGCAATCGCGTCCAGGTCGGCCACCGCCGGCTCCGACCAGACTATTTCAGCCATCGCGCCAGGCGTTGTTTGGCCTGCTCGTGGCTCAGGCTGCGGCCTTCCGCTACCGCCATTTCACCACGGGCGATACCTTCGAGGATCGCCATCCGCTGCTGCAGGCGCTCATAGCTGGTGACATCGACCAGATATGCGCTGGGCAGACCATGCTGGGTAATCAGGATCGGCTCCTTGTCGCGCTCGACATCAGCGAGGAGTTCGGTGGCCTGACGCTTGAGCGTGGTGACAAGTTCTGTGCGCATGGAGTGACACTAAAGTATCACTCAGGGTGAGGCAAGTCGGCTGCGCCGGGCGAGGCGGCCGACCTGGCTACACCCCACCCAACGGCCGCAGGCACAACCAGATGGCGCACCAGTGCGACAGCGCGCCGCCCAGCACGTGGGCGTGCCAGATGGCGCGGTTGTAAACCAGCGACTTGCGCACGTAGAAGGTGACGCCCACGGTGTAGAACGCGCCGCCGGCGGCGATCAGCCACAGTACGGTGCTGTCCAGGCCGGCGACGAATGGCTTGATCACCACAATGCCGGCCCAGCCCAGCAGCAGGTAGATCGCCACCCAGAAGCCCTTGGCGATGCCGGGCAGGAACAGCTTGGCAAACACGCCGAACAAGGCCACGCCCCACACGCCCAGGATCATCGCCCAGCGCCAGGTGCCGTCCAGGGCGACCAGCAGGAACGGCGTGTAGGAGCCGGCGATCATCACGAAGATGCCGGCGTGGTCGAACTTGCGCAGCATCGGCTGGCGCTGCGGCGGGGCGAAGTTGTAGGCCGCCGAGCAGCCGAACATCACCAGCAGGCCCAGCGCGTACACGCAGGTGGCCAGCAGCATGGTCTGGTTGGCATGGGCGCGCCAGACCATCCAGGCACCGCCGACGATGGCCAGGAACAGGCCGGCCGCATGCACGATCACATCGGCACGGCGGGCGGAGCGGGTCTTGTAGTGCGGGGCGGTGATGCTGGGGGAAACGGGCACGGCGGTTCTTCGAGAGGGGGGAGCCCACGCCGTGCAGGCAACGGTGACGCGGCGGGGGCAACAGAATACCCGGCTTGCTGAATCCGCTCAGTGACACAGGCTCGCCGGTTTGGCCCCGGTCTCATACCCTGAGACACCTCCCCTGTCTCATGCCCCTCTTTGGGAGCCGCCGTATGCCTCCGTTTGCCCTCGCTCCCCGCACCGAAACCGCCGAACGCGCGCTGGCCACCACCGATGGCCGGCCCAGCCGCGATGGCGCACTGCTCACCGAACGCCTGGAACGGCGTTACCACGACCGCATCACCGGCAGCTTCACCCTGCCCGGCCGCGAGGGCCGCTATGCGCCGATCCCGGACGATGTGCCGGCCGCGCTAGCCGACGCCTTGCGCGCGCGCGGCATCGACCGGCTCTACAGCCACCAGGCCGACGCCTGGGCGGCCACCCAGCGCGGCGAGCATGTGGCGATCGTGACGCCCACCGCCTCGGGCAAGTCGCTGTGCTACACGTTGCCGGTGGTGAGCGCGGCGATGACCTCCGGCGCCAAGGCGCTGTACCTGTTCCCGACCAAGGCGCTGGCACAGGACCAGGTGGCCGAGTTGCTGGAATTGAACCGCGCCGGCGCGCTGGGGGTGAAGGCCTTCACCTTCGACGGCGATACGCCGGGCGATGCGCGCCAGGCGATCCGCCTGCATGGCGACATCGTGGTGAGCAACCCGGACATGCTGCACCAGGCGATCCTGCCGCATCACACCAAGTGGGCACAGTTCTTCGAGAACCTGCGCTATGTGGTGATCGACGAGATCCACACCTACCGCGGGGTGTTCGGCAGCCACGTCACCAACGTGCTGCGCCGGCTCAAGCGCATCTGCGCGTTCTACGGTGCCAACCCGCAGTTCATCCTGTGCTCGGCCACCATCGGCAACCCGCATGCGCACGCGCAGGCCTTGATCGAAGAGCAGGTGCACGCGATCACCGAGTCCGGCGCGCCCACCGGCGACAAGCACGTGCTGCTGTGGAACCCGCCGGTGGTCAATGCCGACCTGGGGCTGCGCGCGTCGGCACGCTCGCAGAGCAACCGCATCGCGCGCATCGCGATCAAGAGCGGGCTGAAGACGCTGGTGTTCGCGCAGACGCGGCTGATGGTGGAAGTGCTGACCAAATACCTCAAAGACATCTTCGACCACGACCCGCGCAAGCCGCCACGCATCCGTGCCTACCGCGGCGGCTACCTGCCCACCGAACGGCGCGAGGTGGAGCGCGCGATGCGCGCGGGCAATATCGACGGCATCATTTCCACCTCGGCACTGGAGCTGGGCGTGGATATCGGCGCGCTGGATGTGGTGATCCTCAACGGCTACCCCGGCAGCGTGGCGGCGACCTGGCAGCGCTTCGGCCGTGCCGGGCGGCGCCAGCAGCCGGCGCTGGGCGTGCTGGTGGCCAGCTCGCAGCCGCTGGACCAGTACGTGGTGCGGCACCCGGATTTCTTCGCCGATGCCTCGCCCGAGCACGCACGCATCGCGCCGGACCAGCCGCTGATCCTGTTCGACCATATCCGCTGCGCGGCGTTCGAGCTGCCATTCATTGCCAGCGAACCGTTCGGGCCGATCGACCCGCTGGTGTTTTTGGAAGCGCTGGCCGAAAGCGAGGTGATTCACCAGGAAGGCGACCGCTGGGAATGGATCGCCGACAGCTACCCGGCCAATGCGGTGAGCCTGCGCTCGGTGGCCGACGGCAACTTCGTGGTGGTGGACAAGAGCGACGGCAAGCAGCAGATCATTGCCGAGGTGGATTACTCGGCCGCTGCGCTGACCTTGTACGAAGGCGCCATCCACATGGTGCAGAGCACGCCGTACCAGGTGGAGCGGCTGGACTGGGAAGGCCGCAAGGCCTATGTCACGCGCACCCACGTGGACTACTACACCGACAGCATCGACTACACCAAGCTCAAGGTGCTGGACCGCTTCGACGGCGGCGTGGCCGGGCGCGGCGATTCGCATCACGGCGAGGTGCATGTGGTGCGGCGCGTGTCCGGCTACAAGAAGATCCGCTACTACACGCACGAGAACATCGGCTACGGGCCGGTCAATCTGCCCGACCAGGAACTGCACACCACTGCGGTGTGGTGGCAGCTGCCGCAGGCCACCCTGGGCAAGGCGTTTGCGTCCAAGCAGGATGCGCTGGATGGATTCCTGGGCGCCGCCTATGCGCTGCACGTGGTGGCCACGGTGGCGGTGATGGCCGATGCGCGCGACTTGCAGAAGGCCGTGGGCAATGGCGACGGTGCGTGGTTCGCGGTAGCCGACCAGACCGGGCGCGGGCAGCTGCGCGGCGTGGACGAGGGTGAAGAAGGCGCGGTGGAATTGCAGCAGGCGTTCGTGCCCACGGTGTATCTGTACGACAACTTTCCTGGCGGGGTGGGCCTGAGCGAGCCGCTGTGGCTGCGCCAGGCCGAGCTGCTGCAGCGCGCCGACGAGCTGGTGCGGCGGTGCGATTGCAGCGCCGGCTGCCCGGCCTGCGTGGGCCCGGTGCTGGCCGCGCATGAGGAAGGCAAGGGCGAGTCGCCCAAGTCGCTGGCATTGACCGTGCTGGCGCTGTTGTTCGACGCGGATGCGCCGTTGCGGCATGCCACCCAGGTGGACGAGGACCTGGCGCTGGACGTGCTTGCATGAGTGTGAGTGCGGACCGGCTGCGGCTGTTGCGGCGCCAGGCCGGGCATGCCGATGTACGTGCGCCGGTGGCGGATGCAGACGGCGATGCACCGCATGGCGCGCAGGCAGCGCCTGTGGTTGATGCGGATGCCGGAATTCTTGGTGGAGTGCCCCAACTGCATTCCAATGCAGGCGCGCCTATTGCGCCGCATGCAGCTATGGCACGCGCAGTCGTGGATCCTGCTCCTACTAGCGAGTTTGCCGCGCGTGAGGTGCGTCGTGGTGCATCTTCGCCCTGCGATGCGCCGGCGATGGCGCAGACCGGCGTGGACGATGAAACCTCAGCGTTCGCGACCGAATGCATGATGCTCTCGCCTGCACAACAGATGCACTCCGCAGTGGTCGGACGAACATCTGGTGAAGCAGTTGTTGTGGGCGATGCGCGCACGCGTGCCGCAAGTGAAATGTCTGCAACCGCACAGCCGACGCGTGCGCCGGCAGCACCGGTGCCTGGCAGCGACCCTGGCGTGAGCGCAGAACGTCTGCGCCTGCTACGCCGTCAGGTCGGCGGGCTGACGCCTGCACCGCGCAGGGACGATGCGGTGATGCCCACGCGTGCCCAACGTCAGCCTGCACCGGGTGCGGCTGCGTCTGCGTCACGCGCCCTGCCGCGCGGTGCGATTGCGCCAAGCGCGCAGCCCGGCAGCGCAGAGGCTGTCCGTGCGCCCCGTCCCCAGCCCGCCGCAGCGGCGATGACGCGCCGCGCCCTGCAGGCGCCGGTTGCGGCGCCGCCTGCGCGCGATACCTCGGCGTTTGCCTGGGTGGAGCACGAGGTGCGCCACAAGCCGGCAGGCGCGGCGGCCGATGCGGCAGCGCGCGTGCCGGCGGTGCATGCGGCACCTGCTGCGCCCACTGCCAGCCCGGCACCGCAGCGACGTGCCGATATCGCCGGGCTGCGCCGGATGATCGGCCTGCGCGAGCGCGCGGTCTCGACGCACGCGCCGCTGCGTGCGGCCTCCACCGACCGGCAGCTGCCCGGCAACGAGATCGCGCCCGGCCTGCACCTGATCGAAGCCTTCCTGCCGCAGGCGATTCCGCACCAGGCGCTGTCGCTGGCCTTCGCCAAGCGCGAGGACGCGGTGGACCCGATGGACCTGCTGTTCTTCGACACCGAGACCACCGGCCTGGCCGGCGGCACCGGCACGCGCGCCTTCATGATCGGCGTGGCCGATTGGCACATCGACGCTGCGCAGGGCAGCGGGCTGCGCGTGCGCCAGCTGATGATGTCCACGATGGCGGCCGAAAGCGCGATGCTGGACCTGTTCCGCAGCTGGCTGTCGCCGCAGACGGTGCTGTCCAGCTACAACGGGCGCTGCTACGACGCGCCGTTGTTGAAGACGCGCTACCGGCTGGCGCGCCGCGGCGACCCGATCTCCGCACTGGACCATGTGGACCTGCTGTTCCCCACGCGCCGGCGTTACCGCGGCACCTGGGAGAACTGCAAGCTGGCCACCATCGAACGGCAGCTGCTGCGCGTGGTGCGCGAGGACGACCTGCCCGGCTCCGAAGCCCCGGCGGCATGGCTGAGCTACCTGCGCGGCGGCAGCGCGCGCAACCTGCGCCGCGTGGCCGAGCACAACCACCAGGACGTGGTGACCTTGTCGCTGCTGCTGCAGCGCCTGGTGGCGGTGGAGGCACAGGACCGCGAGGTGATTCCGTTGATGGACGCGCCTTGAGGTCGATGCGCGATCGGTCGCGCAATCAGCGCAGCATCGGCCCGTGATTGCGATGCTGGATGCACCATGGAGCGCTCCCGACCGCCTTGCAGTGCGCACGTGAGAGCGACGCCCAGCCGAAAGCGCGGTGTGCCCGGAGCCGGTACCGCTGCGGCAATGCCATCGGAAAAGACGGCCGCGTTGGCGACGGGAAACATGCTGCGCCGCGCCGCGGCTTGCCGTGATCAGCCCTCGGTCTGCGTGGCCAGCCCCTGTGCGATCGCCTCGCGCATGAGGCGCCGGGCTTCCTTGGACTGTGCGGCGGAGTTAACGACTGCTATCGGCTTCAGGCATCGTTTCCTGCACTTCGTCGTCCCCCAGCCCACTTCGTCGGATCGCGTGCCCTATCGTGAGCCTGCTCAGCTATCGTGTGGCGGGATTTGCAAACGCGTTGCAGATAGGCCTCAGATCAAGACCTACAGGGAAGTGCGGATACATGAAACGCTGGCTGTTTGTCGCTTTGCTCACCCTTTCGTTCGCGGCGCAAGGGGTTGTCATCCGCGCCGATGTTGACGACTAAGAATATCGCATCGATCAATCAGCATTTCCGGCGCTGGCAGACATGCCAGGCGAAGGGCATGGCGTGCTCATCGCGCCGAAGTGGGTCATCACCGCCGCACACGCGGCTCCCATGGAAGGCATGGATGCGGAGGTGGCCATCAACGGGAACGTTTACAAAGTTGCTCGGGTATTCGTCCATCCTGGCTACAAGCACATGCCCGACGCATTGGGCCAAGACGCGTTGAAGTCGGGCGATCCGTCCAGGATTCACGCCTTTCTGGCAGGTTCGGATGACATCGCGTTGATCGCGTTGGATGCGCCTGTTGAGCAGGTTGCACCGGTCGCTCTCTATCGAGGCAGCGATGAGGTCACGGAAGTCGCCATGTTTGTAGGAAAGGGGGCAACCGGCAATGGCATTGAAGGGCAGATTCCCAACTCTCCACATCGTGGCGCGCTGAGGCGGGCGTACAACGCCATTACTGGCGCCAACGACCGCTACCTCTGGTATCGATTCGATCCCCCCGCACAAGGCCTGCCACTCGAAGGTGTGTTGGGAAGCGGTGACAGCGGCGGCCCCCTCGTTGTGCAAGGTCAGGGCACTTGGCGACTCATCGGGCTGGGATCGTGGATCACGGCAGTTCCGGAACACGCGCTAGAGGCTGGCTTTTATGGGCAAATGGTCTACAACGTGCGCATCTCGCGATATGTCAGCTGGATCAATGGCGTGATGTGTGCGGCAGATGGAGCCTCCTGTGCGGGCAATTAGCCAACGCGGCTGCCTCTAGCGCGCGCCAGGAAGAAACCATCGCGATGAAGCGGCCTGCCTTCACATGCGCCACCGGGCCAGCGCGCATGATCACAACCTCTAGCGGCGCACCTGCTGCACAGGTCATGTCTCGATGCCGCTACAGCGGAAGGCTTCTGCGTTCTCCCTCTGGTGGCAGTCGATCACGCAGCCAGCCGCAACACTGCAACAGTCCCCGGTCGATCCAGCGCCGCAAGGCGCGGCCCTGTTCGGCGACGAACAGATGCAAGCGCTGGGACAGGCGCTGGCGCAAGCCCATGTGCTGCATACCGGGCCCACGCGCGAGCTGCTGCTGGCGCAGCTCAAATCCAACCAGCGCTCGCTTGGCAGCACTGCTGCACGATTGAGCGAGATGGCGGCCGATGGCGTGCAGCTGCACCCGGCCGGCGAATGGTTGCTGGACAATTATTATCTGGTCGAAGAACAGATGCGCCTGGCGCGCCAGCATCTTCCGCCCGGTTACAGCCGGCAATTGCCGCGTCTGCGCACGCCCACCTCGGTGGGCCTGCCGCGCGTGTATGAGCTGGGCTTGCAGGTGGTGGCGCATGGCGACGGGCGCGTGGATGTCATCACGCTGAGCCGTTTCATCGCTGCCTACCAGCAGGTGGTGCCACTCAAGCTCGGCGAGTTGTGGGCGATTCCGATCATGTTGCGGCTGGCGCTGATCGACAACCTGCGCCGCATTGCCGACGACATCATGCACGATGGACGCGACAGCAGCCTGGCGGCGCATTGGGCGGCATTGCTCAACACCACTGCCGCCACCCAGCCCAAGGATGTGGTGGTGGTGGTGGCCGACCTGGCACGCTCGCAGCCGCCGGCCACCGGTGCATTCGTGGCCGAGCTGACGCGCGGCATCCAGGGCCGCGGGCCGGTGTTGTCGATGGCCAGCGCCTGGGTGGAGCAATGGCTGGCAAGCGAGGGCCACAGTGTGGAAGCGCTGGTGCACGCCGAAAGCCAGCGCCAGGCAGCCGAGCAGGTGTCGATCAGCAACAGCATCGGTAGCCTGCGGTTCCTGGACGAGATGGATTGGCGCGACTTCGTCGAGGCCATGAGCGTGGTCGAGCAGAGCCTGCGCAAGGATCCGGCCGACGTCTACGCACGCATGGATTTTCATACCCGCGATAGCTACCGGCATGTGGTGGAACAGCTGGCGCAGCGCCTGGAGCGCGACGAGCCGGCCGTGGCCGAGGCGGTGCTGCAGCTGGCCGCGCACGCCGATGCCGCCACGCCGGTGGCCAGCCACGTGGGCTATTACCTGGTGGATGCGGGATTGCCGCGGCTGCGTGCCGCGCTGCGCGACCCAGCCGCATCAGGCACGCCGGCGCCGCTGCGCCCACGCGCGCGTCGCGTTGCGCTGCCGGTCTACCTGTTGCCTATCGCAGCGGTCGCGTTGCTATGGACCGGCGTGCTGCTGCAGGGCGTGAGTGCAGCGCCGCCAATGCTGCGGTGGATCACCGCCGGCATCGCGCTGCTGGCCGCCAGCGAGCTGGGCATTGCGCTGGTCAACTGGGTGGCAACGCTGTGGGTGCGCCCGCGTCCGTTGCCACGCATGGACCTGCGCGCCGGCATTACGCCCGACTGCCGCACGCTGGTGGTGATGCCGAGCATGCTGGCCAACCACGAGGCCATCGACGAGCTGGTCGGCGCGCTGGAGGTGCACTACCTGGCCAACCGCGACGCGCAGCTGTACTTCGCGCTGCTCACCGATTTCCTCGATGCCGGGCAGGCGGTGCTGCCCACAGACATGGCGCTGGTGGCGCATGCGGCGCAGCACATCGACCGGCTCAACGCGGCCTATGCCGATGCGCACGGCGACCGTTTCTTCCTGCTGCACCGCGCACGCCAGTGGAACGCTGGCGAGGGCTGCTGGATGGGCGCAGAGCGCAAGCGCGGCAAGCTGGAGGCGCTCAACCGCCTGCTGTGCGCCGACGACGCGCGGCTGCAGGCAGCCAGCGAATTCCTGCAGGTGCAGGGCGATGTGGCCGCGCTGGTGCAGGTGCGCTATGTGATCACGCTCGACAGCGACACCCACCTGCCGCGGGATGCGGCACGCGCGCTGGTCGGGGCGATGTCGCATCCGTTGAATGTGCCGCGCATGGATGCGTCCGGGCAGATCGTCGAGGCCGGTTACGGCATTCTGCAGCCCGGCCTGGGCACCGGCATGAGCGAGGGCGGCGAATCGCGGTTTGCGCGCATGTTCGGCATCGAGCCGGGCATCGACCCGTACACCCGCGTGGTGTCGGACGTGTATCAGGATCTGTTCGGCGAAGGCTCCTTCATCGGCAAGGGCATCTATGCGGTGGCCACCTTCGAGCAGGTGCTGGCCGGCCGCTTCCCCGACAACCGTGTGCTCAGCCATGACCTGCTGGAAGGCTGCTACGTGCGCGCCGGCTTGCTCAGCGACGTGCGGTTGTACGAACGGCATCCGCAACGCTATGCCACCGATGCCAAGCGGCGCGCACGCTGGGTGCGTGGCGACTGGCAGTTGTTGCCATGGCTGTTGCCGTGGGTGCCCGACCGTGGCGGCCGACGCGCGCGCAATCCGCTGTCATGGTTATCGCGCGGCAAGTTGCTGGACAACCTGCGCCGCAGCCTGGTGGCACCGGCCGCCTTGGGCTTGTTGGTGATCGGCTGGCTGGTCTCGCCCACCCCGTTGCGCTGGACGCTGTGGCTGCTGGTGCTGTGGTTGCTGCCGGGGCTGTGTTCGGCGCTGTATGCGCTGGCGCATCCGCCCGAGGGCCTGGGACTGCGCCATCACGCGCGCCAGGTCGGGATGGGGCTGCGTCAGCACCTGCTGCGCACCGGCGTGGTGCTGGCCTGCCTGCCATTCGAAGCGGGGCTGCAGCTGTCGGCAATCGCCCGCACGCTGGTGCGGATGGCGATCACCCGGCGCCACCTGTTGCAGTGGGCGCCCTCCAGCGAAGTGGAGCGCAGCGCGCGCAGCGGCAATGCCGAGCAACAGCTGATGGCCGGCGCCGCCTGCAGTGCGGCCTTGGTGATCGCCGCGGTGGCCTGGTGGTCGCCGCTGGCCCTGTGGGCGGCATTGCCGCTGGGGCTGGCGTGGATGGGCGCGCCCTGGTTGATGGCCTGGCTGGGCGAGCAGCCCGCCGCGCCGGTGGCACAGCTGTCGCAGGAGCAGCGCGCCTTCCTGGGTGGATTGTCGCGGCAAACCTGGGCGTTCTTCGAGAGCCATTGCACGGCGCAGCATCATTGGCTGCCGCCGGACAACGTGCAGGAATATCCGGTCACGGTGGTGGCCAACCGCACCTCGCCGACCAATATCGGCCTGGGCCTGCTGGCCAATCTGGCCGCCTACGATCTGGGCTACCTGACGGTGGCCGGCGCGATGACCCGCGTGGCCGATACCCTGGCCACGCTGGAAACGTTGCCGCGCTACCGCGGCCATTTCTACAACTGGTACGACACCGAAACGCTGGTGCCGTTGTTGCCGCGCTACGTCTCCACCGTGGACAGCGGCAACCTGGTCGGGCATCTGTTGACGCTGCGGCAAGGGCTGCTGGCGCTGGTGGATGCACCGGCGGTGTCGATGGCCGTATTCGATGGCCTGGCCGACATCCTGGGCCTGCTGGCATCGCCAGCACGCACACGCAGCGACGCCGCCACCGAGGCGCTGGACGCAATGGCGCAGAGCGCGCAGCGCATCCGCAGCCAGCCCGCGCCGAACCTGCACCAGGCCGAGCAGGCGCTGGCCCTGCTGCTGGCGCAGAGCCACACGCTCCTGGCGCTGATGCCGGGCAGCGACGACGACGAGCCGTGGCCGCAACGCTTGATCGACAGCTGTGCGGCCGCCCTGGCCGAGGTGGTCCATTGTGCAGGCACGCCTGCCGATACCGATGCGCACGCAACGCAGACGCCTGGCGCCGCCGTCGCCACGCTGCGCCAACTCGCCGCCGGCCACCACACACCTGGCGTACAGACCTGGGCCGCCGCACGCGTGCAGGAGCTGCAACGGCTTGCGCATATCGCCGGGCAACTGGCGCAGATGGACTACGACTTCCTCTACACCCCCGCCCAGCAGTTGCTCTCGATCGGCTACAACGTCGACGACCACCGCCTGGACAGCGGGCATTACGATCTGCTCGCCTCCGAGGCACGCTTAGGGATCTTCGTGGCCATTGCCCAGGGCAAGCTGCCGCAGGACAGCTGGTTCGCACTCGGGCGCACGCTCACCGACACCGGCGCCGAACCGACGCTGCTGTCATGGAGCGGCTCGATGTTCGAGTACCTGATGCCCGATCTGGTGATGCCCAGCTACCCGCAGACGCTGCTGAGCCGCTCGATGCGCGGCGCGGTGCAGGCGCAGATCCGCTACGGCGCCGCGCGCGCGGTGCCGTGGGGCGTGTCCGAATCGGGCTACAACACGGTCGATACGCGGCGCAATTACCAGTACCGCGCCTTTGGCGTGCCCGGCCTGGGGCTCAAGCGCGGCCTGGGCCAGGACCTGGTGATCGCCCCATATGCCAGCGCCATGGCACTGATGGTCGAACCGGATGCGGCCTGCCGCAACCTGCAGCAGCTGCAGGCGCTGGGATTTGGCGGGCGCTTCGGCTTGTACGAGGCGATCGACTACACCCCGTCGCGGGTGCCGCGTGGCGAACACCACGCGCTGGTGCGCTCGTTCATGTCGCATCACCAGGGCATGGCGCTGCTGGCGCTGGACCACGTGTTGCGCGATGCGCCGATGCAGCGGCGCTTTGTCGCCGACCCGCAGTTCCAGGCCACGCTATTGCTGCTGCAGGAGCGTGCACCGCGCGCCGGCGTCTACGTCAAAGGCCTGGCCGACGCGGCGCAACGCCCGGTGGCCGCCGAGGCGGGCATGGCCTTGCGCATCCATCGCGACCCCAGCCTGGCCCAGCCGGCGCTGCAGTTGCTGTCCAACGGGCGCTACCACGGCATGCTGACCTCGGCCGGCGGTGGCTACAGCCGCGCGCGCGACATGGCGGTGACGCGCTGGCGCGAGGACGGCACCCGCGATCACTGGGGCACGTTCTGCTACCTGCGCGATGTGGACAGCGGCATGGTGTGGTCGGCCGCGCACCAGCCCACCTGCGTGCCGGTGGAGCGCTACGAGGCGATCTTTTCCGAGGCCAAGGCTGAGTTCAAGGGCAGCCACCAGCGTTACGACAGCCATCTGGAAATCGCCATTTCCGCCGAGGACGACGTGGAACTGCGCCGGCTGCGCATCCGCAACCGCTCGCGGCAGACGCGCGTGATCGAAATCACCACCTATGCCGAAGTGGTGCTGGCACCGGCGCAGGCCGACGAGGCACATCCGGCCTTCAGCAACCTGTTCGTGCAGACCGAGATCCTGGCCGACAAACAGGCGCTGCTGTGCACACGGCGCCCGCGCGGGCATGACGAGGCGCAGCCGTGGATGCTGCACCTGGTGGCCGTGCACGATGCCGATGTGGCGTCGATCTCCTACGAGACCGACCGCGCCGCGTTTGTCGGGCGCGGGCGCAGCACCCGCGATCCGCTGGCGCTGCACGGTCAGGCCAGCCTGTCCGGCGCAGCCGGCTCGGTGCTGGACCCGATCGTGGCGATCCGCTGCCGTATTTCGCTGGCACCGGACCAACAGGCGCAGGTGGACATGGTCTACGGCGTCGGCACACAGCGCGCGGCCTGCACCGCGTTGATCGACAAGTACCGCGACCGCCGTCTGGCCGATCGCGTGTTCGACCTGGCGCTGACCCAGAGCCAGGTCACCCGCCGGCAGATCAATGCCTCGCTGGACGATGCGATGCGCTACGAGCGGCTGGCCGCGCGCGTGCTGTTCGTGGACCCGCAACTGCGCGCCGACAACGAGGTGCTGCTGCACAACCATCGCGGCCAGTCGGCGTTGTGGAGTCACGCCATCTCCGGCGACCTGCCGATCGTGCTGTTGCGCATCACCGACCCGGACAATCTGGAGCTGGTGCGCCAGCTGGTGCAGGCGCACGCGTACTGGCGCCTGAAAGGCCTGCGCGCGGATCTGGTGATCTGGAACGAAAGCCAGTCCGGCTATCGGCAATCGCTGCAGGACGCCATCCTGGGCCTGATCGCCGCCGACCCCGAGGCCAATGTGCTCGACCGCCCCGGCGGCATCTTCGTGCGCGCCATCGAACACATCTCGCAGGAAGACCGCGTGCTGCTGCAGACCGTGGCGCGCGCGATCCTCAGCGATGCCAACGGCAGCCTGGACGCGCAGCTGCAACGCCACCCCAGCGCACGCGCGCTGCCGCCGGCGCTGGAACCCATCCAGCAACTGGACAGCGCCGATTATCCAAGCAGCACGCACGCCGCCTACCTGGACACCACCCTGCAGGCCGCAGCCGAAGAAGCGGTGGTATTCGACAACGGCCTGGGCGCGTTCGCTGCCGACGGCCGCGAATACCGCATCACCCTGGACCCGGGCACGGCCACGCCGGCGCCCTGGTGCAACGTGATGGCCAATGCGCACTTCGGCACGGTGGTCAGCGACAGCAGCCCCGGTTACAGCTGGGCCGAGAACGCGCACGAATTCCGGCTTACGCCGTGGCACAACGACCCGGTCGGCGATGCCTCCAGCGAGGCGTTCTACCTGCGCGACGAAGACACCGGCCAGGTCTGGTCGCCGATGGCGCTACCGTGTCGCGGCAACGCGCGCTACACGGTGCGCCACGGGTTCGGTTACAGCGTCTACAGCCATATCGAACACGGCATCGGCAGCGAGCTATGGGTGTTCGTCGATGTGGAACGGCCGATCAAGTTCAGCCATCTGCGGCTGAAGAATCTGTCCGGGCGCCCGCGCCGGCTCAGCGTGACCGGCTATGTGGAATGGGTGCTGGGCGACATCCGCACACGCTCGCAGCTGCATGTGGTCAGCGAGGTGGACCTGGGCAGCAGCGTGCTGACCGCGCGCAACCCGTACAACACCGAGTTCGACGGGCGCGTGGCATTCTTCGATGCCGATGCGCCCAGCCGCAGCATCACCGCAGACCGCAGCGAATTCATCGGGCGCAACGGCAGCCTGGCCGCGCCTGCTGCACTCAGCCGGCAGCGCCTGTCCGGGCGCGTGGGTGCCGGCCTGGACCCGTGCGCGGCGATCCAGATTCCGGTGACGCTGGCGGCCGAACAGAGCTTTGAAACGGTGTTTCGCCTGGGCGCGGCGGTGGATCGCGACACCGCGCTGGCACTGGCACGTCAGAGCCGCGGCGTCGCTGCCGCGCAGGCCGCCTTGCTGGCGGTGCGCGCGCACTGGCAGCAGGTGCTGGGCAGCGTGCAGGTGCGCACGCCCGACCCGGCGGTGGACCTGCTGGCCAACGGCTGGCTGCTCTACCAGACCATTGCCTGCCGGTTCCTGGCGCGCAGCGGCTACTACCAGTCCGGTGGCGCCTACGGGTTCCGCGACCAGCTGCAGGACAGCATGGCGATGGTGCACGCGCAGCCGGCGCTGGCCCGCGCGCATCTGCTGCGCTGTGCTGCGCATCAGTTTGCGCAGGGCGATGTGCAGCATTGGTGGCATCCGCCGCAGGACCGCGGCGTGCGCACGCAGTGCTCGGACGATTTTCTGTGGTTGCCGCAGGCGCTGTGCCGTTATCTGGAGGTCACCGCAGATGCCAGCGTGCTGGACGAGCGGGTGAGCTTCATCGACGGGCGCGCCCTCAAGCCCGACGAGGAATCGTATTACGACCTGCCGCAGATCACCGGCAACGTGCAGTCGCTATACGCGCACTGCGTGCTCGCCCTGCAGCGCGGCATGGCACGGCTGGGCGAGCGCGGCCTGCCGCTGATCGGCAGTGGCGACTGGAACGACGGCATGAACCGGGTCGGCAAGGACGGCAAGGGCGAAAGCGTGTGGCTGGGCTTTTTCCTCTACGACGCCTTGTTGCGCTTTTCCGCCGTGGCCACACAGCGCGACGATGCAGCCTTCGCGGCAACCTGCCGCACGCAGGCGCAGGCGTTGCGCACCGCGCTGGAGCAGCACGCCTGGGACGGGCAGTGGTACCGGCGGGCCTGGTTCGACGACGGCACGCCGCTGGGTTCGAGCGATTCGGACGAATGCCGCATCGATTCGCTGTCGCAGAGCTGGGCGGTGCTGTCCGGGGCGATGGATCCGGCACGCAGTGCACAGGCGATGGACGCGATGCACCAGCAGCTGGTGGATGCCGACGCCGGCATCGTCAAGCTGCTGGTGCCCCCGTTCGACCGCACCGGGCACGACCCCGGCTATATCCGTGGTTACGTCCCCGGCGTGCGCGAGAACGGTGGCCAGTACACGCATGCGGCGGTGTGGGCGACGATGGCCTTTGCCCACCGCGGCGACAGCGCGCGCGCCTGGCAACTGGCCGGCCTGATCAACCCGATCCACCACGCCCGCGACGCGGCCGGCATGCAACGCTACAAGGCCGAGCCCTATGTGCTAGCCGCTGATGTCTACGCGGTGGCACCGCACGCCGGCCGCGGCGGCTGGAGCTGGTATACCGGCGCGGCCGGCTGGATGTACCGGCTGCTGACCGAATCGCTGCTCGGCCTGCAGCGCCACGGCGAGCGCATGCACATCGTGCCGTGCATCCCGGCCGGCTGGCCGGGCTACCAGCTGCGCTATCGCTTCGGCAGCAGCACCTATGTCATCGACGTCACCCAACGCCCGGGCATCGAGGCACGGCTGGAGATCGACGGCGTGACCCAGGCCGAGCTGGCTTTCACCCTGGTTGACGACGGCGCGGTTCACGCTGTGGCACTGGACTGGCCGGCGGACGCGACATGAGCACACGCAGACATACCCATACCAGCCATCAACTCGCCGACCTGGGCAAGATGCTGTCGGTCTGGCCGCAGCGGGTGCGCGACCCCAGCCAGTTCTGGCCGCAATTCGATGCCTTGGCCAAAGGCATTCTCGACGAGGCGGACCAGGCGGACCTGCAGCGGGTGCAGCGCCGCCTGCGGCAGCTGCTGCACCGTCACGGACTGACGCGCGCGCAATAAGCGCGGCGGCAATCTCCACGGCGGCGGCTCGGTGGCGGCATCCATGCCGCCACACGGTCCCGCAACCGGCAAGGACACCGCACCAGACAGTTGGTCGGCGCTCATCTGAAAGCTGTCTCTCGTGCGGTGTGCATCAGACGTGGAGCCGATGCTTCACGATTGAACAAGGCGCACCCAGCACTGCTCTTACTTTGCGTATCGACCCTCTCGACGGGTCCTTGCCCGCTCACCGTCGCGGGACCCTGAGCGGCATGGATGCCGCGCCGGAGCCTACAAGGACGTACTTGCGGCGTGTCCTGCGATGGTGGGCGGGCAAGGGCCCTGCAGCCACAGCTGCCGCATACAGCACTCGATGCCGTCATGATCGACTGCGCGCAGCCAGCACGCTTAGACTCCGCGTTTGCACCTGCCAAGGCCGCTGGTGATCGATCTCAATGACATTGCGCTGTACGTGCAGGTCGTGCGCAGCGGCAGTTTTGCCGAGGCCGCGCGCCGCCTGGGCACCGCGCCCAACAGCGTCAGCCGGCGCGTGCAGCAGCTGGAAGCGCAGCTGGACACGCGCCTGATGCAACGCTCCACCCGCAAGCTCACCCTGACCGATGCCGGGCAGGCCTTTTACGAACGTTGCGCCGACGCGGTGGACGGGCTGACCTCTGCCGGGCAGAGCCTGGTGGCAGGTGGCGAGGAAGCGGCCGGCCTGGTGCGGGTGGCGGCGCCGGCGGATTTCCTGGATTTCTTTCGCGTTGAATGGGTGGGCGAATTTCTCGCCGCGCATCCGCGCGTGCGCCTGGAGTTCGTGCTCAGCGACGCCAAGGCCGACCTGATCGCCGAGCGCATCGATGTGGCCTTCCGGGGCGGTGTGGTGACGGACCTGGGCTATGTCGGCCGCCAGATCCTGGCCGACACCAACGATGTGCTGGTGGCCAGCCCTGGCTACCTGCAGGCACGCGGCAGGCCGCTGCGGCTGGATGAATTGCCGCGGCACGACTGCCTCAGTTTCCCGCATCCGAGCGGGTACGCCACCTGGACCCTGGTCGGCCCGTCCGGGCTTGCCGAAGACGTCCAGGTGCAGGCGCGCATGGCTGCCACCACCGCGCGCGCGCTGCGGCTTGCGGCGGTGGCCGGGCTCGGCATCGCGTTGTTGCCGCAGGCGCTCACCTGGCCCGATATCCACGAAGGTCGCCTGACCGTGGTGTTGCCGGATTTTCAACGCAAGGGCCAGAGCCTGTATGCGCTGTATCCAAGCCGGCACCATCTGCCGCGCGCGGTGTCGGCGTTCATCCAGGCCGTGACGACGCGATTGAATGCGGCTGAATGCAAAGAGGTGACTGGCTTGGCGAACAGCGTCGCCATGCCGGGCGTGCGGTGAGCGTGGCGATGCGGAGTGCAGCGGTTTCAACGCCTTGATTCGATCCAGTCTTCGCACCGAGCATGCGCGCGAAATGTGGTCCATCCAGCGGCACGCTGTCCGCTCGTGCAGTGTCGGCACGTGTGAAAGATCGGCACCGCGCAAACCGATGACATGATCGCCAGCGCGGGCGATGCCCCCGGCACGCATCGCCCGCCACATCACTCAGGCAGCAAGCCCATCGATCTGCTGCTGGGCGCTGGCAATCCCCGCCTGGCGGGCGTCTGCGCCAGTGGCCAGGCCTTCGGCCACGATGACCTCGGGGGCGTGCACGCCGACAAAGCCCAGCGCGGTGCGCATGTAGCTCTCTGCATGCTCCAGCGATGCCATCGGCGAGCCGGCGCCATAGAAGCCGCCACGCGCCACCAGCAGGATCACGCGCTTGTTGCCGGCCAGCCCTTCGGGCACGCCCTGCGCGTTGTAGCGGAAGGTCTTGCCGGCCACCAGCACCCGATCGATCCAGGCCTTGAGCTGGGTCGGGATGGTGAAGTTGTACAGCGCCACGCCGATCACCACGGTGTCGGCGTCCAGGAACTCCTGCAGCACCGCCGCACTGGTGGCAAGTTCAGCGGCCAGTGCCGGGCTCTGGTCGCCGGTGGGATTCTGCTGGGCCGCCAGATGCGCGCCGGACAGATGCGCCAGCGGCTCGGCGGCCAGATCGCGGTAGGTCACCGCGATATCGCTGTCGCCGGACCGCAACCTTGCGACGGTGGCCGCCGAGAGCTGACGGCTGGCCGAGTAAGCGCCGAGGATGCTGGAATCGAGATGGAGCAGTTTCATGTCGGTACCTTTGGAAACGTGTGGGAAGTGAGGGGTCCGGCGACGCGTGGCGCAGGCGCACACGCATCGACGTGGTGGAGGTGGTGATTGAGATGAACTGCCGAAGGCGCGCCGGTTGGGAGGTCTACCGCCCTGGGAAGCGTCGGCAGTGCGCCGGTGTGGCTGGCAACCGGCGCGCTGTGCGCCGGCCACACGGCAGCATGCATGGCCGGCCGCTGGCGTCGGGCTCAGGCCAGGCGGCCGCGCGCGCGCAACTGCTCGCCGATGCGGCGGATTTCCGCCTCCCCCTGCGCCAGCGTGGCCTCGCTGGTGTGCACCGAGTAGTGGCCCATCACCAGCGCGTGCGGATGCTTGACCGCCGAGCCCAGTACGAAGGAGGTCGCCCCCACCGCCGCCACCTCGATGGCCTGCTCGGCATCCTTGAACACCGCCATCTGGCCGCTGCCGATGGTCTCGGCCGCTTCCAGCTGGCCGCCGTGCACCGCGATCCAGGCCACCGTGTGACCGGCCGGCGGCACATAGCGCCAGGTCTCGCCGCCGCGCAGCTGCACGCCCAGGTAGGTCATGTCGGCCGGCGCCGGGATCCTGCTTTCCAGCGCGCCGTAGCGACCTAGCAGCACCCGCACCGGGCCGGCCACCGGCACATCGTCGGGCGACAGATACAGGCTTTGCGCCGGGGCATTTTCTTCGCTGGCGGGCAAGGCGACCCACAGCTGGAAGCCCTTAACCGTGGCCTGGCCGGCCAGCCCGCCGTCATGCCAGACGCCGTTGCCGGCACGCATCCACTCCACCCCGCCGGTCGGCAGGATGCCCTGTTCGCCGGTGGAATCTTCGTAGCCCAGCTGGCCACTCATCAGGTAGGTGAGCGTGGCAATGCCCGAATGCGGGTGCATCCCCATCGGCGCACCGCCGATCGACGGCTCGACGGTGAACAGGTCCAGGAACACGAACGGCTTGACCAGCTGGCCCAGGTCGCCCGGGCTCATCAGCCGGGTGATCGGGCCGCGGCTGCTGCCGCGGGTGCGGAACACCACCGGGCGCGGCGCGCCCAGCACGCTAGGCGTGTGCTGCGGCTGAGCGGTGTCGGCGGTCGCCAGTTGTGCGTGCATGCCAGATCTCCTTGCGGCGGGTGGTGGGGCGCGGCCCCGTGAGGCACACAGTAAAGATCCGCCGATTGATGGACTAGCCGGAAGATGTGGAGTGGAGTCGTCCAGAAATCGAAGTAATCGCAGGCGAGCACTGTGGGTCACGCAAGAACGGCCCGGCGCAGCGCCCCGGGCAGCGGCAGGCATGGTGCGTCTGGCACCGCGCCTGCGGCGCAGTCTTCATGCCACGCCAACAACGGCTTCTTCACGCTTGCCACATTCTTCCGCTGGAGACCCCCGATGATCCGCACCCTTGCCCCGCTCGCTGCCGTGTTGTTGCTCTCGGCCTGTGCCTCCAACCAGGTTGCGCAGGTGCAGCCCATCGACGGGGCCATCTCCGGCCAGTGCCATATCGACAAGGTGCGCGGCGCTGTCGGCCTGGCCGCAGCAGCGCAGACCATCGAACGGGCGCGTGTGGACAGCGACAGCCTGCAGGTCAGCGTGCGCCGCGGCGAGCGCGCCACCGGCGGCACCACTGCCAGCGGCCTGGCTGACCCGGCCCAGGGCGCCAGCGAAAGCGGCGGCGATCACCTCACCGTCGAGACCGGCCCGAACAACAACATCACCGCGATCTACTGCGGCTGAGACTGGCCCCCGGCATCGTGGCCGCCCCACCTCGGGCGGCCACGCGTAGGGCGCAGGCACCACGTTGCCTGCAACTGCCGGACCACGCCCAGACCCCACGCTGGCGAACCGGCCAACCGCGCCGCTGGGCGCTATCCCATGGGCTGACGGAACTGGCGTTGGCCCCAGCCGCCGGTGCGGCAGGTGGCAGCATGTCGCCATTCGTCGCCACGGTGCTGATCAAGCTTTAGTGGATCAGCAACATGTTCGATGCGGCGGCCGGATGCAGGCATCTGCCTTGGTCGGCGCCATGACAGCTCCCCAGGGATCGGCGCTCAGCGCGATCGCGCTGCCGGCCGTGGCGGCTGATCTCGCCCGGCCTGCTGTCCATTGCCAGCACCGCACGCCGGATGACGACGCCAGACCATCGTGCGATGGCACGCGTCAATTGGACAGTGCGTGCAAATCGCCTGGATGCGCGCGTGCCTGCACACCCGAGCATGACCTGCCAGTTGTCCGGCGTGCACACGCAACGATGCGCCATCGTTGCTGTCGGTGCGCAGCGTCTGCACGATTGACGCGCTGTGCCCACCGCGCAGTTTGGCTGTCGCCCACCTGTGCAATGCAGGCGTTCGTGCAAGCGCGGCGCGCTGCACCAGGCCATCGCCTGCAGCGACGATCGCCCAGACACCTGCTCTTTGATGACGTCATCAGTGCAGTGCCAACGTGGCCTTGCCATGGCGCCAATGCTGATAAGAACCTGAACTCTCGTGGCCGATTCGCAGTCAGGACAGACGGCGGACAGCGTCTTGCTTTAGCCTTGTTTTTCGCACGATCGCGCATTTGCACCGATATGCGCAGCTACGGTTTGAACGAACTCTTTCAATGTTGTGAGGATAGATGGCTCGTTCGTATATGACGTCGTTTTTTCGCGAATGGCTCACCGCACCCTGCTCCGTTGCCGCGATACTCCCCTCCGGACGCGCACTCGCCTCCGTCATCACATCCGAGTTGTCGGAACAGACCGGCCGCGTTCTCGAACTCGGGCCGGGCACCGGCGTGTTCACTCAGGCAATGATCGACAAGGGCGTGCGGGAAAAGAACCTCATCCTGCTCGAATACAACGCCACCTTCTCCGCGTTGCTCAGGCAGCGCTTTCCACACGCACGCTTGCTGCAGATGGATGTTGCCGATCTCGAATCGGTACCCCGCATCGATGGAGCCTGCGTCGATGCCGTGGTCTGCGGCCTTGGCTTGTTGAACATGCCGGCGCATCAGGTGGCCGCGATCCTGCGTGGCGCCTTCCAGCAGTTGAAGCCCGGCGGCCGGCTGTACTTGTTTACCTACGGATTCAAGTGCTCGGTTCCGGCGCAGATACTCGACGCGCTGGATCTGGAGGCCGTCAGGATCGGGCGCACCTACCGTAACGTGCCGCCTGCGACGACCTACCGCATCCAGCATCGCGCCTGTCGGCGATAGCCTCAGGCCGATGCTGCACGGCGCGGGCGCGCCCCGGCCGCCTTGCGGGGTTTGCTGCTGGTCTTGCCTGGCTTGCTGCGCGAGTCGGTCAGAAAGCGCAGCGTGGCCGCTTCCCACTGGCGCTCGCCGCGCACGCCGGTGGCCATGGCCTGCAAGTGGCCGGCACGCCAGCCTTCGAACACGCATGGGTCGATGTAGGCCTTGCGGCATACCGAGGGCGTGTTGCCCAGCGCGTTGGCCACTTCGCGGATGACATCGTTCTGCACCTGGGTCAGCGCGCGTTCGCTCATGCGCTCGGGCAGCGGCAGGCGCGCCAGCCGTTGCAGCGCGGCCAGCGTGCCGCCCCAGGTGCGGAAATCCTTGGCGGTGAAATCCTCGCCCATCGCCTCGCGCAGGTAGTCGTTGACCTCGCCCGAATCCACCGGCTGCAGCTGGCCGTCGTCATCGCGGTACTGGAACAGCGATTGCCCCGGCAATTGCTGGCATTCGCGGATTAGTTTGACCAGCTGCTTGTCGTCCACTTCGATATCGTGATCCTGGCCGCTCTTGCCGCGGAACTTCAGCCGCGCACGCCCGCCGCGCAGGAATTCCATATGCCGGTTGCGCAACGTGGTCAGCCCGTAGGAACGATTGCTGCGCGCATATTCGGCGTTGCCCACGCGCACCAGGGTGTCGGCCAGCAACGCCACCACGATCGCCAGCACCTTCTCGCGCGGAAAGCCCGGCAGGACCAGATCGCGACGCAGCCGGCGGCGCAGCTTGGGCAACGCCTGGCCGAAAGCGATCACCCGTTCGAACTTGCCTTCGCCACGCACCTGCGCCCAATCGGCGTGGTAGCGGTACTGCTTGCGCCGGCGCGCATCGCGCCCGGTGGCCTGCAGATGGCCGTTGGGCTTGGCGCAGATCCACACCTCGGTATATGCCGGCGGAATGGCCAGGGCGCGGATGCGCTGCAAGGTCTCCGCATCGGCCACGCGCTGCCCGTCTGCGCTGCGGTAACTGAAGCTCTTGCCGGCCTTGCGGCGGCTGATGCCGGGCTGCTGATCGTTGACGTAGGTGAGCCCGGCCGCGCGCGCGGTGGCCTTGGCCTGCGCGACCGCGGCCACGCTCGCCACCGCGGCCGTGGCGGCCACCGCGCCGGCGGCAACGGAGGCCAGCTTGCCGGCCGCACTGGCGGTGGCTGCGGCATTGCGAAGAACACGTTTGGCTTTCATTGCGCACGGATCGAAGGACAGGCACCGATTGTTGGGCCGGGCGGGACTAGGCCGCGTCAACGCTGCGACAACGCCATGTGGGCAAGCGATGCCCGCGAGCAGGTTTTCTGCTTATGCTTGGGCTTCCCCTCACTGTGCTGGAGTTATCGATGCGCGCTGTCCTGCCTACCGCCCGCCTGGCTTGTACCTTGGTCGTGCTGGCGGCATTGAGTGCCTGCGGCTCGCCGCAACCGGACGAGCAGGAAGCCGTCTCCGCCAAGGCGCAGCAAGCCGCCGAACAAGCCGCCGCACCGGCACCGGCCGCCGCGCCCGAGGCACCGCCGATCGGCAGCTGCGATGCCACCCAGGTGCAGTCGCTGGTGGGCCAGGCGCTGACCGATGCGGTGAGCGAACAGGCCCGCACCGATGCCGGCGCCAAATCGGTGCGCGTGCTCAAACCCGGCCAGATGACCACGATGGAGTTCAACGGCGAGCGGCTCAACCTGGAAGTGGATGCCAAGAACGTGATCGCCTCGGTGCGTTGCGGCTGAGCGCCACCTGGCGCCTGTTGGCGAACAGGCGCCGAGCCAGCTGGCACAAGGCCTCGCGGCCGCCCTCGTTGCAGCTGTAACGGTGTATTGCGGCACCGCATCAACTGTGGTCTAGTCGATCATCCGGTGACCTCTTCGAAACGCTCCACGGATCGAGCGCTGCAACGTCGTCGCCGCTCTCCCAGATCGCAAAGAGGCAGACATGGCCCCCCGCACTCGCCAAGGGCTCAACGACTACGGTCTCTACAACAGCGCGCGCGATGAGCGCGACGCCTGTGGTTTTGGCATGGTCGCCCAGTTGGACGACCAACCATCCCGCTCGCTGGTGGACACCGCGATTGCGGCACTCTCGCGCATGACCCACCGCGGCGGCGTGGCGGCCGACGGACTCACCGGCGATGGCTGCGGTCTGCTGATCCGCAAACCCGATGCGTTCCTGCGCGGGCTGGCGCGCGACGCCGGCATCACCGTGGGCACGCGCTACGCGGCCGGCGTGGTGTTCCTGCCGCTGGACGAGAGCGATGCGGCGCGCTGCCGTGCCGAACTGGAAACCCAGCTGCACGCCGCCGGCGTGCACTTCCGCGGCTGGCGCGTAGTACCCACCGACGACAGCGTGTGCGGCCAGCTGGCGCGCGACACCTTGCCGCGCATCGAGCAGGTCTTTGTCGATGCCGGTGCCGAGCAGAGCGAGGACGGCTTCACCCTGGCGCTGTTTCTGGCGCGCCGCCGCGCCGAGCAGGTGCTGCGCGAGGTGGCGGACTTCTATGTCACCACCCTGTCGCCCAATGGCATCAGCTACAAGGGCATGGTGCTGCCGGACAAGCTGAGCACGTTCTACCCGGACCTGCAGCGCAGCGACCTGTCCTCCAGCGCAATCGTGTTCCACCAGCGCTTTTCCACCAATACGCTGCCGCGCTGGCCGCTGGCGCATCCGTTCCGGCTGCTCGCCCACAACGGCGAGATCAACACCATCGAAGGCAATCGCCGCTGGGCGCAGGCGCGCAGCAAGGTGTGGCAGACCCCGCGCTTCGATATCGCGCAGTTCGACCCGGTGATCTCCATGCACGGCTCCGATTCGCAGAGCCTGGACAACATGCTGGAGCTGCTGATCGCCGGTGGCATGGACCTGCTGCAGGCGCTGCGCATCCTGGTGCCGCCGGCGACCCAGTCGCTGGAGTTCAAGGACGCCGACCTGGCCGCCTTCTACGAGTTCTACGGCCTCAACACCGAGCCCTGGGATGGCCCGGCCGGCATCGTCGCCTGCGACGGCCGCTATGCCGCCTGCATGCTCGACCGCAACGGGCTGCGCCCGGCGCGCTGGATGCTGACCTCCGACCGCCATTTCCTGGTGGCCTCCGAGGCCGGCGTGTGGGAACTGCCGGCCGAGCGCATCACCCGCAAGGGCAAGCTGGGCCCGGGCGAGATGATGGCGATCGATCTCAAGCGCGGCGACCTGCTCGATTCGGACGCCATCGACCGCATCAACCGTGCGCGCGCACCCTACAAGCAATGGCTGCAGCAGGGCGTGACCTACCTGCAGACCGAACTGATCGACCCCTCGCTGGTGGAAGAACCCTTCAGCGAGCAGACCCTGCGCAGCTACCACAAGCTGTTCCAGCTCAGCACCGAGGAAGTGGAGCAGATCCTGCGCCCGCTGGCCGAGACCGAGCAGGAAGCCACCGGCTCGATGGGCGACGACACCCCGATGGCGGTGCTCAGCCGCCAGACCCGGCCGCTGTACGACTACTTCCGCCAGGCCTTCGCGCAGGTCACCAACCCGCCGATCGACCCGCTGCGCGAAGGCATCGCGATGTCGCTCACCACCCAGCTCGGCAAGGAAACCAACATCTTCCATGCCGGCGCGGAGACGGTGAACCACGTCATCCTCAACTCGCCGGTACTCAGCCAGCGCAAGCTGCGCCAGCTGCTGAAGATGGAGCAGTACGTCGAGCGCAACCGCCTGATCGACCTGTCCTACAGCGTGGAGGAAGGCCTCAAGGCCGGCCTGGAACGCATCTGCCAGGAAGTGGAAGCGGCCGCGCGCGCCGGTGCGGTGATGCTGTTGCTGTCGGACCGCTACCCGGTGCCGGACCGGCCAATGGCGCATGCGCTGCTGGCCACCGGCGCAGTGCATCACCACCTGTGCAAGGTGGGCCTGCGCTGCGACGTCAACCTGATCATCGAGACCGGCACCGCGCGCGATGCGCACCACATGGCCTGCCTGCTCGGCTTCGGCGCCACCGCGGTGTATCCGTACCTGGCCTACCAGACGCTGTTCGACCTGGGCCGGCGCGGCATCCTGCAGCTGAGCAAGGGCGGCGAGCAGTCGCAGATCGGCCGCCGCTACCGCAAGGGCATCTACAAGGGCCTGTCCAAGATCATCTCCAAGATGGGCATCTGCACCATCGCCAGCTACCGCGGCGCGCAGTTGTTCGAGATCGTCGGGCTGGACCCGGACGTGGTGGAGCTGTGCTTTGCCGAGACGCCCGCGCGCATCGGCGGCGTGGGCCTGTCACGGCTGGATACCGAGGCGCGCGAGCTCACCGCACGCGCCTGGAACGACCAGCTCAAGCCGGAAGTGGGCGGCCTGCTCAAGTACGTGCACGGCGGCGAGTACCACATGTACAACCCCGACGTGGTCATGACGCTGCAGCGCGCCACCCGCACCGGCGATGCCGGCGACTGGCAGAAGTACGTCGACGCGGTGCATGCGCGCCCGGCCTCCACGCTGCGCGACCTGGTCCAGCTCAAGCGTGCCGCGACCCCGACCCCGCTGGACGAGGTCGCCCCCGCGGCCGATGTGCTGCGCCGCTTCGACACCGCCGCGATCAGCCTGGGCGCGCTGTCGCCCGAGGCGCACGAAGCACTGGCCATTGCGATGAACCGTCTGGGCGGGCGCAGCAATTCCGGCGAAGGCGGCGAAGACCCGGCCCGCTACGGCACCGAGAAGCGCTCCAAGATCAAGCAGGTGGCCTCGGGCCGTTTCGGCGTGACCCCGGAATACCTGGTCAACGCCGAAGTGCTGCAGATCAAGGTCGCCCAGGGCGCCAAGCCCGGCGAAGGCGGCCAGCTGCCCGGCCACAAGGTCAACGAACTGATCGCGCGGCTGCGCTACGCCAAGCCCGGCATCGGCCTGATCAGCCCGCCGCCGCACCACGACATCTACTCGATCGAGGACCTGGCCCAGCTGATCTACGACCTCAAGCAGGTCAATCCGACCGCGCTGGTGTCGGTGAAGCTGGTGGCGCATGCCGGCGTCGGCACGATTGCCGCCGGTGTGGTCAAGGCCGGCGCCGACCTGATCACCGTGTCCGGCCATGACGGCGGCACCGGCGCCAGCCCGGTCAGCTCGATCCGCTATGCCGGCGTGCCGTGGGAACTGGGCGTGGCCGAGTCGCACCAGGCGCTGGTGGCCAACGACCTGCGCGAGCGCACCATCCTGCAGACCGACGGCGGCCTGAAGACCGGCCTGGACGTGGTCAAGGCCGCGCTGCTGGGTGCGGACAGCTTTGGCTTCGGCACCGCGCCGATGATCGTGCTGGGCTGCAAGTACCTGCGCATCTGCCACCTCAACAACTGCGCCACCGGCGTGGCCACCCAGGACGAGCGCCTGCGCGCGAACTACTTCACCGGCCTGCCCGAGCGCGTGGAGCATTTCTTCCGTCTGCTGGCCGAGGAAGTGCGCCAGTGGCTGTCCTACCTGGGCGTGCGGTCGCTGGACGACATCGTCGGCCGCACCGACCTGCTCGAACAGCTGGAGGTCTCGCCGCGTGCCGGGGTCAAGGTCGATCTGTCGCGCCTGCTCACCCATGCGCGCTACGACGGCAGCCATTGCGCGGCCCAGCGCCTGTACGAATCGCCCGACAGCCTGGCCACGCAGATGGATGGCCTGCTGGCCGATGCGATCGCCAACAAGACCGGCGGCGACCATCGCTTCCTGATCCACAACACCGACCGCTCGATCGGCGCGCGCCTGTCCGGCGCCATTGCGCGCGTGCACGGCAACCACGGCATGAGCGATGCGCCGTTGAACCTGCGCTTCCGCGGCACCGCCGGGCAGAGCTTTGGCGCATTCAACGCCGGTGGCCTGCAGCTGGAGCTGGAAGGCGAGGCCAACGACTACGTGGGCAAGGGCATGGCCGGCGGCCGGCTGGTGGTGCGTCCGCCGCGCGGTGCGCGCTTCGAGGCGCGCAGCACGCCGATCGTGGGCAACACCTGCCTGTACGGCGCCACCGGCGGCGAGCTGTTCGCGGCCGGCCGCGCCGGCGAGCGCTTTGCGGTGCGCAACTCCGGTGCGCTGGCGGTGGTGGAAGGCGCAGGCGACCACTGCTGCGAATACATGACCGACGGCGTGGTGCTGGTGCTGGGCAAGGTGGGCCTGAACTTCGGCGCCGGCTTCACCGGCGGGCTGGCCTATGTGCTGGATATCGAACGCGACTTCGTGGACCGCTACAACCACGAGCTGATCGACATCCACCGCGTCTCCGCCGAGGGCTTCGAGAACCATCGCCAGCACCTGCACACCCTGATCAGCCGCCACCGCGAGCTGACCGGCAGCATCTGGGCGCAGCAGATCCTGGACGAGTTCCGCGACTACATCGGCAAGTTCTGGCTGGTCAAACCCAAGGCCGCCAGCATCGAGTCGCTGACTGAGTCGCTGCGGCGCGCCGCCTAGTCGTGCTCCCTTCTCCCGCTCGCGGGAGAGGGGTCGGGGGTGAGGGCCGGTGGCCCGCAACCCTCATCCGCCCCTTCGGGGCACCTTCTCCCGCACGCGGGAGAAGGGAATCAGCCACGGATTTCTTTTATGAGCCGCAAGCAAGCCTTCCAATTCCTCGACCTGCCCAGGACCATGCCCACGCGCATTCCCGTGGAGCTGCGTACCTCCGGTGACTGGGGCGAGCTGTACGGCAAGTTCGACAAGGCCGACGCGCAGTACCAGTCCGGCCGTTGCCTGGACTGCGGCAATCCGTATTGCAGCTGGAAATGCCCGGTGCACAACGCGATTCCGCAGTGGCTGCAGCTGGTGCAGGAAAACCGCATCGAAGAAGCCGCCGCGCTGTGCCACTCCACCAATCCGCTGCCGGAAGTGTGCGGGCGGGTGTGTCCGCAGGATCGCCTGTGCGAAGGCAGCTGCACGCTGGAGGAATTCGGCGCGGTCACCATCGGCGCGGTGGAAAAATACATCGTCGATACCGCGTTCAAGATGGGCTGGCGCCCGGACCTGGGCAATGTGCAGCCGAGCGGCTGGCGGGTGGCGGTGATCGGCGCAGGCCCGGCCGGCCTGTCCTGCGCGGACCGCCTGGTGCGTGCCGGGATCGAGGCGGTGGTCTACGACCGCTACGAGCAGATCGGCGGGCTGCTGCAGTTCGGCATCCCCAGCTTCAAGCTGGACAAGTCGGTGATCGGCAAGCGCCGCGAGATCCTCGAAGGCATGGGCGTGCAGTTCCGCCTGGGCGTGGAAGTGGGCCGCGACATCAGCATCGAGCAGTTGCTGGGCGAATACGACGCGGTGTTCCTGGGCACCGGCGCCTACCGCTACACCGATGGCGGGCTGCCCGGGCAGGACCTGAAGAACGTGCTGCCGGCGTTGCCGTTCCTGGTGCAGAACAGCCGCATCGTCAGCGGCAACGACCCGCACGGCCGGCCGATCGCCGGCTGGGAAGACCAGATGGCGCTGCCCGATCTCAACGGCAAGCGGGTGGTGGTGCTGGGCGGCGGCGACACCGGCATGGACTGCGTGCGCAGCGCGATCCGCCTGGGCGCGGCCAAGGTCACCTGCGCGTACCGCCGCGACGAGGCCAGCATGCCGGGCTCGGCGCGCGAGGTCGCCAACGCGCGCGAGGAAGGCGTGCGTTTCCTGTTCAACCGTCAGCCGCTGTCGATCGAATCCGGCGCCGACGACGAGGCCATCGGCGTCACCGTGGTGGAGACCAGGCTCGGCGACCCCGATGCCAGCGGGCGTCGCAACGCGGTGCCGGTGGAAGGCAGCGAATCGCTGCTGGAAGCGGACGTGGTGATCATCGCGTTCGGCTTCTCGCCGACCCTGCCCGACTGGCTGGCCTCGCAGGGCGTGGAAGCCGGCAGCAACGGCCGCATCGTCGCACCGGCCGATGACAACGGCCGCCTGCCCTACCAGACCAGCAACCCGCGCCTGTTCGCCGGTGGCGACTGCGTGCGTGGCGCCGACCTGGTGGTCACCGCCGTGGCCGAAGGCCGCGACGCGGCCGGCAGCATCGTGCAGCTGCTGGGCGTCAAGGCGCAGGTCAAGGAACCGGCCGCCGCCTGAGCGTGGGCTCGGTGCCCGGCGCTGGCTGTCGCGTTGCCTGCAGGCAAGCCACATGCGGCCTGCGCGGCAAGACTGGATAACGCTGCTCGTTGCAGCGTATCCACGGCGCGGGAAAGCGCCCGCATGCGCGACGCAGTAATCGCCTGCGCCTGGCGCAAGGCCAGGCGCGCACCTGCCTGCCACGCCGCCGGACGCCTCTAGGCGCCTCCAGGCGCAAGCCAGCTTCGCCTCCGCACGGGCGTGTCCGGTCCAACCCGCAGCGCGCGACGAACACACCACGTGGCTCCGCCATTGGCCCTGCGCTCAACACGCGCCGGCCGGTGCGCGGTGGCGGCAGACGCAAGCGTCTGGCCGCCATTTGACGCGCTGCACGCACGCCAGCGCCCGCAATCGGCATGCCCGCAGGGCTGTCGCGATCTGCAGCCTCGACGATTGCACCCCCTATGGAAGTGTGATTTAAGTCACATATCTTCTGTCGCCATGTAGCACCGGCCAATCAATCCCCCCCGACGCGCAGGACGTTCTGCGCCGACCTGGAGGTGCCGGGCAGTGACGGCAGTCGGTTCCATCCCGGGTGCGGGCAACGCCGCCGCCGTGGACTCCAGACCTCGTTCACGTGTCGCCGCGCCACGCGGCGGCGAAGCCGTGGGCCTCACCAAGGAAGCAACCTCATGACGCAGCAACTCGCTACCAGCCAACATGGACGCGACGACTGGGTGGACTGGCTCCGCGGCGCCAGCGTATTGATGGTGATCGTGCTGCACGCCTATGGCTTCGCCTTCGATGCCTACCCGGAACTGCGCAGCGGCGCGACCGAGCAAGCCAGTGCCCTGATGCTGTCCATCGAGCACCTCAACCGCTCGCTGGCACCGCTGCGCATGCAGCTGATGTTCCTGCTGTCGGGCCTGTTCGTCGCGCGTGGGCTGGACAAGGGCATCGCGCCCTACCTTGGCGGCAAGCTGCGGCACGTGCTGTACCCGTACCTGCTCTGGTCGGTGCTGATCTTCGCCCTGCGCGAGGCGGGCTCGGTGCTGGCCAAGGCCGAACCCATCGCCTGGCTGGATCTGGGCAAGATCGCGGTCGGCAACGTGGCGCTGACCTGGTTCCTGTTCTACCTGTTCGTGTTCCTGGTGCTGATGCCCTTGCTGCGTCGGCTGCCGCCGCCATTGGTGCTGGCCGCGACCGTGCTGGGCTCGGTCTGCCTGGGTCCGCTGCTGCGCCAGGGCGCAGATCCGTTCTATTACTTTGCGTTCTTCTACATCGGCACGCTGCTGGCCGGCCGGGTGCCGGCACTGCTGCGGCAGGCGCCGCGCTGGATCTGGCCGCTGTCGTGCCTGAGCCTGTGCGCCATCGTGCTGATCGCCAATCTCACCGCGCTGCATGGCATCTGGATCGGCTACCTGCCGCTGGTGGTGATCGCGCTGCCACTGCTGGTCGCTGTGGCGATGTGGGCGAACCGGCAACCGGCCGCGCAGGCGATCCGCTATGTGGGCCGCAACTCGGTGGTGTTCTACCTGAGCCACTTTCCGCCCTTCATCGTGCTGGCCTATCTGCTGCCGCGCTGGATCGACGAGGGAGCGGTGCTGTTCTTTGCCTTGTCGGGGGTCGGCGTACTGGTCCCGGCCGTGCTGTGCCTGCTGCGCGCGCCCGGCCGCCTGCCTGCGCTGAACCTGCTGTTCTCCGCACCGATGCCGGTCCGCCGCCCACGCAGCGCGTTGCCTGCCGTCGGCACGCTGCACGGCTCACCGGTGTCCGCCTAGTGGGCCTGCGTGCCGATGGTGCCGCTCACCGGCGCCATCGATCCAACTGATTACGACCGATGTCGTACGGTCACGCACCACCTGCGGTGCAAGACCCCAGGTGATGCGCGCGAGCATCACCTGGGCCGAGCGCAGCGCCGGCGACGCCCTGCCGCCCTGTGACAAGGCGGCAGGTCGGGCCATCAGGCCGCCTTGTCCAGCGTGGCCATGTCGATCACGAAGCGGTACTTCACGTCGCTCTTGAGCATGCGCTCATAGGCCTCGTTGATCTGATCGGCGCGGATGGTTTCGATGTCCGAGACGATGTTGTGCTTGGCGCAGAAATCCAGCATCTCCTGGGTCTGGCGAATGCCGCCGATCAATGAACCGGCCAGCGTGCGGCGCTTCATGATCAGGTTGAACACGCTCGGCGACGGGTGCGATTCCTCGGGCACGCCCACCAGCACCATCGCCCCGTCGCGCTTGAGCGCATTGAGGAACGGGTCCAGGTTGTGCGGCGCGGCCACGGTGTTGAGGATGAAGTCCAGCGTGTTGGTCTGCGCAGCCATCTGCGCCTCGTCCCGGGAGATCACCACTTCGCTGGCGCCCAGGCGCAGCGCATCGGCACGCTTGCTCTCGGAGGTGGTGAACAGCACCACCGTGGCGCCCATCGCCTTGGCGATCTTCACCGCCATGTGGCCCAGGCCGCCCAGACCGACCACGCCCACCTTTTGACCGGGACCGACCTTCCAGTGCGCCAGTGGCGAATAGGTGGTGATGCCGGCGCACAGCAACGGGGCCACGGCGGCCAGGTTGTCGCTGTGCGAGATGCGCAGCACGTACTTCTGATCGACCACGATGTGGTCCGAATAGCCGCCGTATGTGTTCTCGCCACCCCCGAACATCGGACCGTTATAGGTGCCGGTGAAGCCCTGCTCGCAATACTGCTCTTCGCCTTCCTGGCAGGACGCGCAGCTGCGGCAGCTGTCGACCATGCAGCCGACACCGGCCAGGTCGCCGACCTTGAAGCCGGTGACCGCATCGCCAACCGCAGTGACGCGGCCGACGATCTCGTGGCCGGGCACCGACGGGTAGCGTGTGCTCTGCCATTCGTTACGTGCAGTATGCAGATCCGAGTGACACACGCCGCAGTAGGCAATATCGATCTGCACATCGTTGGGGCCGGGCGCGCGTCGTTCGAACACGAATGGTGCAAGCGGCTGATCGGCAGTGTGTGCGGCGTAAGCGTGGGCTTGACTCATGGGAAAGACTCCGGGATGTGACGTCCCCCGCGACAGTGCGGACGACAAAAGAAATCGTGTTGTAGCTTAAGTCAGGTGCCTGTCGCACTCCTGCGACAGTGCGTCTTGCCTGTCAGGTTGCGGACGCGACCGCAGCGGCATGGTGCGCCCTGCAGGTGTTTGTACGCGATCAAATCGCCGTTGCCGGCGTGAATGGTGCGCTAACGCCGGAGCTTCTACGCTGACCAACCACCGTCCTGACCTGCACCATCCCTGCTGGCCGTGCCCTCCCCCTGCGGCCGCCTACGTCGATGCCGAAGGAGGCTTCCATGTTCCGTTCTCCCCCCACGTTCCCATCCTTGCGCAGCGCTGCACTCGCACTGACCCTGCTGGCCGCGATGCCGCTGGCGCACGCCAAGGAGCCTGGCCATCCTGACAGGCAGTCCAGCGGCCTGAAGTATGTCGGCGTCAATCTGTCCGGTGCCGAGTTCAACTCACGCAAGAAACCCGGCACCCTGTTCAAGGACTATACCTACCCGTCTGCAGCAGATTTCAGCTACTTCGCCGGCAAGGGCATGAATACGATTCGCCTGCCGTTTTTGTGGGAGCGCCTGCAACCGCAGCTCAGCGGCGACCTGGACCCGGCACAACTGGCGCTGCTGAAGAAAGCGGTGGCGGCAGCCAAGGCCAACAAGCAGTACCTGATCCTGGATGTGCACAACTACGCCAAGTACAACGGCAAGCGCATCGGCAGCAGCGAGGTGCCCACCGCGGCGGTCGCGGACCTGTGGCGCCGGCTCGCGCTCGAATTCAAGGACGACGCGTCGGTGATCTTCGGGCTGATGAATGAGCCCAACGGCATTTCCGCCACCGATTGGGCAACCGCGGCGCAGGGCGCGATCAACGCGATCCGCAAGACCGGCGCCAGGAACCTGATCCTGGTGCCGGGCACCGCCTACAGCGGCGCACACAGCTGGCGCAGCGCCAGCTACGGCGTCTCCAATGCCAAGGCCCTGGAAATCCTCAAGGACCCGGGCAACAACCTGGCCTTCGAAGCGCATCAGTACCTGGACAACGACTACAGCGGCACCAAGCCGGTGTGCACCAGCGCCACGGTCGGCGAAGAAAAGCTGCGCGGCTTCACCGCCTGGCTGCGCGAGAACAAGCAGAAGGGCTTCCTGGGCGAATTCGGCACCGCCAACAACCCGGTCTGTGACCAGGCACTGGAAGGCATGCTGACCTACATGGAAAAGAACAGCGACGTGTGGCTGGGCTGGACCTGGTGGGCCGCTGGCGCATGGTGGAAGCCGGAGTACTTCTTCACCGTGCAGCCGGGCAAGGACGGCAGCGACAAGCCGCAGATGTCGATTCTGAGCAAGTACGCACGCCGCGCGACCAAGTAGCCCACGCGGGCGGGCCGCTCACGGTGGTCGCGGCCTGTGCTGCGGCCACCGTTTTTTTTTGCGCCATCGTCCATGTCCTGCCACGGAGAAGCGATGGGATCCGCCGACGATTGCCTGCTGCGCGCTGCATCGCTGGCAGACACCAGCGCACTCAGCGTGTCGCAGGATGCGCATTGGCGGTCCGCTGCCGGACGCATGGCGCAGCCCACAACGCACGCGCTGCACATGGCACATACCAAGTTCCGCGATCGCAGCAGGTGATAGTTGCGCGTGCCGGCGTGCTGATCCCAGCGCGTCGCACCGCGGCCGCGCGCGCCGCGCTTTTGCGTTCCGACGATCGCCCTGCGCAGGGCAGCGCGTCGCGACTGCGATCTGCGTGGCCGCCACGCGCGACGTCATCACCTGCAGCATTGCGATCGCACAACAGCCGCCTCCAGGCAGGCCGGATGCACGGTGTTTCCGCAGCCGTGCGGCGCAGAGTGCACCCGGCCTGCAATGGGCGTGACTGCGTGGCGTCGCTTTACCACAACAAAGCGTGTGCATGTTTGGCAATAACTGCGGAGTGGCTCACAGCTCGAATTAAGTGATATCTCGCATTCGTAGTTTGAATGTCCGGATGCGCTTAGGGTGAAGCGCGATGCAGTGTCTTCATGCCCGTGGCAGGTTCGCCGGGCCATGCATCTCCCCCGCGAATGCTTCAGGAGTCACCCATGTTGCCCTCCCCCACTCCGACGCGCTGGCTGTCCAGCCGTGCGTTGTCATTGCTGCTGCTTGCCAGCGTGCTGCTTGCAGGCGTGCCCTTGGCACATGCACAGAACCGCCTGAAGTACGCAGGCGTCAATCTGTCCGGTGCCGAAATCAAATCCTCGCAAAAGCCCGGGGTGCTCAACGTCGACTACCTGTATCCGGCCGCCAGCGATTACCGCTACTTCGCCGGCAAGCACATGAACATCATTCGGCTGCCGATCCTATGGGAACGCCTGCAACCCAAGGCCGGCGGCGAGCTGGATGCAGCGCAGCTTGCGCTGATCCGCCAGGCCGTGGCCAACGCCAAGGCCGCCAAGGTCTACCTGATCCTGGATATCCACAACTACGCCAGGTATTACGGCAACAAGATCGGCAGTGCACGCGTGCCGATCAGCACCTTCAACGATCTGTGGCGACGCCTGGCAATCGCCTTCAAGAACGACAACAGCGTGATCTTCGGGCTGATGAACGAGCCTTACGACATCAATCCGCAATCCTGGGCCAACGCGGCGCAGGCCTCGATCGACACCATCCGCAAAACCGGCGCCAACAATCTGATCCTGGTGCCCGGTGCGCTATGGAGTGGCGCGCACAGCTGGTACTCCACCGTTGCCGGCCAGTCCAACGCAGTGGCGCTGGCTTCCATTCGCGACCCGCTCAATCGCTACGCCATCGAAGTGCATCAATACCTGGACACGGACTCCAGCGGCACCAGCGCCGGGTGTGTCAGCAGCACTGTCGGTGCCGAGCGCCTGCGCAGCTTTACCCAATGGCTGCGCATCAATCACAAGCAGGGATTTCTCGGCGAGTTCGGCACCGGCAACAACGCCACCTGCAACAGCGCACTCAACGGCATGCTGGGGTATCTGGAGACCAACCGCGACGTGTGGCTGGGCTGGACCTGGTGGGCCGCCGGCGCGTGGTGGAACCGCACCTACCCCTTCAACGTGCATCCCGATGCGCAGGGCCGCGACAAGCCGCAGATGTCGATCCTGAGCGCGCGCGCAAAACGCATCACCCACTAGTCGAAGCACGCCGCGAGCGAGGGTCACCCGTCGCACGCGGCGCAGCAGGCACCCGGCATCGGCATGCACGCGCAGTGCGTGCCGATGCCAGACAGCAACCGTGCCCGGCCGCGGTGAGCACAGTCCTTCCGCAATAAAACGCCAGCACACGGCGCGCGCTAGCGCTCGCCATGTGTGCGCGCGCAACAACGCTGCCGCGTCAGTGACCCGACGTCGCAGCGTTGACGGCGAGCGCATCCATTCGCCGATTTTTCGACAGCGCCATGCATGCGATGGCGGTGCCGACAAGCGTGCGCGACCGCTTTTCAACGCGGCGCGTTACAGCGTGCTGTTCCAGAACGTGACCCCTGCGGTAAGTGACTGCGACCCAGCCAACACATTTAATTCACACGCGATGTGGTAGGCAATTAGGCACGGCAGATGCATTGGTTACGACAGGTGTGGCGCACCTCGCGCAGATCGCACGCAACCCGCTGCGACACACCATCCCCGTCGTCTAAGGAGTTGTTTTATGTCTGCTGTCTCTCAAACGCTGCGCACCATTTTCCGCTGCGCCCTGCTCTGCGTCCTGTTCGGCACATTCGCACCCGTTTACGCACAAACCCGCGCACTGAAATATGCCGGCGTCAATTTATCCGGCGCCGAATTTGCATCGTCCAAGAAACCCGGTGTCCTCAACAAGGACTATATGTATGCCCCGGCCAGCGATTACACCTATTTCGCCGGCGTTGGCATGAATACGATCCGCCTGCCGGTGCTGTGGGAACGCCTGCAGCCGAGTGCACGCGGCGAACTGGATCCGACCCAACTGGCTCTGGTAAAGCAAGCCGTGGCACGCGCCAAGGCATCGGGCATGTACCTGGTGCTGGACATCCACAATTACGGCAAATACTACGGCTACAAGATTGGCGGTGACCAGGTGTCGAACGCCACCTTCGCCGACCTGTGGCGCCGCCTTGCGCTGGTATTTCCCAGCGACAACGCCGTGATCTTCGGGCTGATGAATGAGCCCAATGGCGTATCGGCCAGCGGCTGGGCAGCCACTGCACAGGCAGGCATCGATGCGATTCGCGCCACCGGTGCGAACAATCTGATCCTGGTGCCGGGCGCATTGTGGACCGGTGCGCACAGCTGGTATTCGCCCACCAACGATGGTTACTCCAACGCAACTGCATTGGTCTCGATCTACGATCCGCTCAATCGCTACGCGTTCGAGGTGCATCAGTACCTGGACGCCGACTCCAGTGGCACCACCAATGTCTGCGTCAGTGCCACCATCGGTGTCGAGCGCCTGCGCAGCTTCACCGAGTGGTTGCGCACCAACCACAAGCGCGGATTCCTGGGCGAATTCGGCACCGGCAACAACCCGGTCTGCAATGAAGCGCTGCGCGGCATGCTCCGCTATATCGATGCCAATGCAGATGTGTGGACGGGCTGGACGTGGTGGGCTGCCGGCTCGTGGTGGAATGTCAGTTACGAGTACAGCGTGCATCCCAACAAGGACGGCACCGACAGGCCGCAGATGTCCATCCTCTCGCCCCAGGCCGTTCGCGCCACACGCGCCATTCCGTAAGGTGAGGCAGAGGGTTGTAGGTCAATCTCGAGCCGCCGCGAGGCGGCTCGCTTTTTTGCGTCCTTCGCACGGATCGCATGTCGTTGGACAGTGCGAATGATGCGGTTGCGGTAGCGCAACGTGCCACTGCGCAACGCCCTCTTACGACCGTGCGTGCCACCGTATGCAGCGCGGGCGCATCATCACCAAAGCTTGAGCTCACTGAACTTTCGCAACGCGTTTGAAGTGGCTTTCACCTGACAGCAATAAGGCCGCGTCCAGCATGGGCGCACTTCACTGCAGGAGCATCACATGGCATATCGACTGATGAAGACCGCGCTGATCGGCGCACTGGCAGTGGCGGCGCAGGGCGCATTTGCGCAAGCGGCCGCCGACAAGCCGGCCAAGGCACTGACCTCCAGCGAGGTCACCAGCATGCTGACCGGCAAGGGCTACACCAAGGTGCACGACGTCAAGTTCGAGCATGGCGTGTGGACCGCTGACGCGCGTAGCGGCGACGGCAAGGACGTGGACGTCCGCATCGATCCGGTCACCGGCCGCGTCTATGGCGACCAGACCACCTCCAAGCTGAGCGAGGCCGATATCCGCGCCGCGCTGTCGACCGGCGGCTATTCCAACGTGCACGACCTCAAGTTCGAAGACGGCTTGTGGAGCGCCGATGCCGAGCGTGGCGGGCAGAAGGTGGAGCTGCATGTCGATCCGGAAGACGGGCACGTGGTCAGCGTGGACAACGATTGACCAAGACGCCAGAAGCCGGTGGCGTAGATGATGCCGCTGGCTTGATGGCAGCGCGTGGCCGGAAGCACGGCTAAAGGCATCGCGTAGTGCATCGATGCATTATTCATCGCAGCACTATCGCGACCGTGCTGCATCGACAACAAGCGTGATCTGGTCCGCAACCGTCACGACGCACCCAACGCAAGGGGCCTCCACCAGGAGGCCCTTTGCGTTTTGATCGATACGCGTCTGATCGATGCGCGCCGCATTGCTGCTGCCCTTGCAGACCGCATCACCCCGCCATGCACCGGCTGCATGACGCGTGCCGTCCCGGCACCGGTCAACGCGTCGGTGCTGCCTTTTTGCCCTCTTCGCCGGCGTCTTTTCCGGTATCGGGCGCCTCGCCCGTAGCGGGCTTGCCGGCCATCATGCGGTCGCGCGCCGCCTTGAACGGGTTGCCGGCATACCAGTTGGGCCAGCGCTGCCCGACGGCCACCTCCTTGCCCACGCCATACACCGCCTGCAGGTCTTCGATGGTGCCATCGAGCTTCCAGGTGGCCGCATCGTATTCGTCGCCAGGGGCGTGATAGCGATTGCGCCCGTAGTCCTCGGCGGCCGCGCGGCCGGCCGCGGTGCCGCCCTCGCGCAGGTCTTCGCCGCCATCGGCATACAGCGCCGGCACGCCGGCCTTGGCGAAGTTGAAGTGATCCGAGCGGAAATACGAGCCGCTTTGCGGCGTGGCCTCGGCATGCAGGGTGCGGCCCTGCATCGCGGCAATCGGCTTGAGGATGTCTTCCAGCTCCGAACTGCCCATGCCCACCACGGTGACATCGCGTGCGCGCCCGGCCACCGACATCGCATCCAGGTTGATCACCGCCGCGATCTTGTCCAGTGGAAAGCTCGGGTTGGCCACGTAGTACTTGGAACCGAGCAGGCCCGATTCCTCCAGCGTCACCGCCACGAACACCACCGAGCGCGCCGGCTTGGGATCCTGATGCGCGAACGCGTCGGCAATTTCGAGAATGCCGGCCACGCCGGTGGCGTTGTCCACCGCGCCGTTGTAGATGTTGTCGCCACTTTCGCCCGGATGCTTGCCCAGGTGGTCCCAGTGCGCCATGTACAGCACCGCCTCGTCGGCGTGGCTGGTGCCCGGCAACACGCCGACCACGTTGCGCGAGGTCTTTTCGGCGATGCTGCTCTTCAGGTCCACCGACCAGCTGGCCTTCAACGGCACCGGCTTGAAGCCACGCTTGCTGGCGTCCTTGTAGGCCTGTGCTAGGTCCAGCCCGGCATTGGCGAACAGCTGCTTGGCGGTCTCGGCGCTGATCCAGCCCTGCACCGGCAGGCGCGGATCGGGATCGTCCTTGGCCGGCAGGTCGTATTGCGGGCCGGCCCAGGAGTTCTTCACCACGTCCCAGCCATAGCTGGCGCCCGGGGTGTCGTGCACGATCAGCGCAGCGGCCGCGCCCTTGCGGGCGGCCTCTTCGAACTTGTAGGTCCAGCGCCCGTAATAGGTCATGCGCTTGCCGTCGAACAGCGTGGCATCGCCGGTCTGGAAGCCCGGGTCGTTGACGAACATCACCACCGTCTTGCCCTTCCAGTCCTGGCCGGCGTAATCGTTCCACTGCTGTTCGGGCGCATCCACGCCGTAGCCGACGAACACCAGCTCGCTGTTGTCCAGCTTGACCTCGGCCTGGCCGGTACGCGTGCCGACCACGATGTCGGTGCCGAAGGCCAGGGTACGGGTCTGCTCGCCGCTGCGCAGGGTCGGCGCGGTGGCCGCATCGGCGGTGGTTTCCACCATCGGCACGTCCTGGAACCAGCCGTCGCCGTTGCCCGGCTGCAGGCCGATGCGCTGCATCTGGTCGCGGATGTAGGTGACGGTCTTCTCTTCGCCGGGAGTCCCGGGGCCGCGCCCTTCGAAGTCGTCCGAGGCCAGCGTCTTGACCAGCTCGGCGAAGTCGCCGGGCGTCAGCTCCGGCGAGAAGGCGTGGCGACTGACCGGGGCACTGGGCGCGCTGTCGGCCGGCACCTGCGCGGCGGGTGCGCTCGGCGCATCGGCGGGTTCACGCTTGCAGCCGGCCAGGGCCAGCGTCGCGGCCAGGCACAACAGGATCTTGCGGGGCATCGGGACTCCTCGTGCGGCGAAGGTCCCCCGATTCTAGGCGCTGGCCCCGTGGTGGGGGCGTCAGTCCCTGGGTGCCACGTCGCTGTCGAAGCTGCGCGCGGTGGCGCCGGTCACTGCGCCGATCTTCGCGGTGCGGTGCACGTACAGGCTGACCTCGCGCTCGAACTCCAGCGGGCCATCGACCACCGCATCCGGGCCGATCACCACCCGCGGCTTGCGCGCAGGCTTGAACGAGAAGCTGAAATTCGGCTTGGTGACCTCGATCCCGCCACGCACATGCGAGCGCACCCCGACGGTGATGTCGCCGTTGACGGTCTCGATGCCCTTGCCCAGCTCGGTTTCCACCAGGCCGATACTGCCGTTGACCGTTTCCACGCCGCCGCTGATCCGGCTGCCGCGTTCCACCAGCACGCTGCCGTTGACCGTCTCCAGCCCGCCGGACACCACCACCTTCTGGCCCAGCGTGATCGCGCCATTGACCGTGGAGACATCGCCGGTACGGGCGTTGTCGCCGATCTGGATGCTGCCGTTGACCGTTTCCACGCTGCGGGTCTGCGCGCCGGCGCCGATCTCGATGGAACCGTTGACGGTATCCAGCCCGCCATAGACCTTGCCGGCCTCGGCGCTGATGCGGCCGTTGACCTTGCTGATGTCCTCGTCGGCCCAGGCACTTGCGCAGACCAGGGACAACGCCAGAACGAGATGCTGGGCTTTCATGCTGAACCTTGCGCGGCGGCGGCTGTCTTGGGCGTGGCGGCGATCACACCATGCTTGGCTACAATCGCGCACCTGCCTGAAGTCATTGGACCTTTCGTTGCCCCTGTCGCCCGCACCGCGATCGCGCCTGCCGCTTGCCCCCGCCACCGGCCGCCCACGCGCGTGGCTGGCGGTGACCGTGCTGGCCTGTGCGCTGCTGGGCAGCACCGGGGCGGGCGCGCAGAGCCAGCGCGAGGCCGAGCGCAAATTGCAGCAGCTGCGCGAGGAACTCAAGACCATCAGCGCCGACCGCCGCGCGCTGGAAGGCAAGCGCGGCAATGCCGCCCAGCAGTTGCGCCAGGCCGATGAGAAGGTGGCCAGGACCTCGCGTGCATTGAGCGAGACCGAATCGGCGATGCGCGAGCAGGAACAGCATCTGGGCAAGCTGCAGCAGGACCGTGCGCAGTTGCAGCGCGGCCTGCAGAACCAGCGCGTGCAGCTGGCCGCGTTGTTGCGCGCCGCCGACCAGGTCGGCCGCAACGCGCCGTTGAAGGTGCTGTTGTCGCAGGACACCGTCGGCGATGCCACGCGCATGCTGGCCGATCACCGCTATGTGCAGAACGCACGTGCGCAGCGCATCCAGGCGTTGACCACGCAGCTGGATGCGCTGGCCAAGGTGGAGCAGGACATCGCCAGCCGGCGCCAGGCGCTGGATGCGGCACGTGCGCAGCAAAAGGCGCAGGCCGCCTTGCTGCAGAAGGATCGCTCGCAACAGGCGGCGACCGTCGCGCAGCTGGACGACCGCTACAAACAACGCGCCGAACGCGAAAAAGCCCTGGGCCAGGACGCCAGGTCGCTGGAGCAGCTGCTCGCCAATCTGCGCGCGGCCGCCGCCAAGGCCGAGGCCGAACGGCGCGCCGCCGCCAAGCGCGCCGCCGCCGAAGCCGCCGCGCAGGCAAAGCGTGGCAATACGGAGCGCCCCGAGCGTCCCGGCAAGACCCCGCCCAAGGTCATCGCCAGCGCGCCGGCCCCCAAGGTCGGCGGCCTGAGCTGGCCGGTGTCGGGCAACCTGCTGGCGCGCTTCAATGCCCCCTTGCCGGACGGCCATACCAGCAAGGGCGTGCTGATCGGCGCGCCCAAGGGCAGCACGGTCACCGCGGTGGCCGATGGCACGGTGGTGTTCTCCGACTGGATGACCGGCTACGGCATGATCCTGATCGTAGACCACGGCAACGGCTATATGAGCCTGTACGCGCACAACGACACGCTGTTGCGCGACGCCGGCGCGTCGATCAAGCGCGGCGAGGCGGTGGCCAAGGTCGGCAGCTCGGGCGGGCAGGGCGTGCCGGCGCTGTACTTCGAACTGCGGCGCAACGGGCAGCCGGTGGATCCGTCGAGCTGGTTGCAGCGCCGTTGAGCCCCACCCAGGCCACGCGCGCGCCGGTGCATGACCGTCGCCCGACCTGGCCCTGCCAAGTCAACGCGGATTTACCGCCGCTTCGCGCATAATCCAGGCCGCTCCGTTGCGGGGCGTCTTATCTCTTTGTCGGAGTGCTTCATGCGCGTAGCCGTCCTGTCCGTTGCCCTGTCGCTGGCGTTGTTCGCCTCACCCGGTTGGGCGCAGAAAGCCAGTCCCGCCGCCGCCCAGGCCACTGCGGACGATCCGGAAGCCAACGAAGCCGCCGTGTCCAAGGTGCCGCTGGACGAGATCCGCCGCTTCGTGGCGGTGTACAACGCGGTCAAGCAGGCCTACGTCGACCCGGTCGAAGACAAGAAGCTGATGCACGCGGCGGTGCGCGGCCTGCTCTCGGGCCTGGACCCGCACAGCACCTATTTCGACAAGGAAGATGCCGAAGCCTTCGACGAGCAGGCCACCGGCGCCTACGACGGCATCGGCGTGGAATTGCTGCAGCAGCAGGACAACACGCTCAAGGTGATTGCGCCGATCGACGACACCCCGGCCGCGCGTGCCGGCATCCGCGCCGGCGACGTCATCGTGGCCATCGACGGCAAGCCGATCGACGCCAGCAAGGCGATGGAACCACTGCGTGGCGAGTCCGGCAGCAAGGTCGTGCTGACCATCGTGCGCGACAAGGCGCCCAAGCCGTTCGACGTCACCCTGCAGCGCGAGACCATCCGCGTGGCCAGCGTGCGCAGCAAGCTGCTGGAACCGGGCTATGGCTACATCCGCATCAGCACCTTCCAGGCCGACACCGGTGCCGATTTCCGGAAGAACCTCAAGCAGCTGCAGGCCGGCGGCAAGTTGCGCGGCCTGGTGCTGGACCTGCGCAGCAACCCCGGCGGCCTGCTGACCTCGGCGGTGCAGGTGGCCGACGATCTGCTCGACAAGGGCAACATCGTCAGCACGCGCGGGCGCATCTCCATCAGCGATGCCAAGTTCGATGCCACCCCGGGCGATCTGCTCGGCGGCGCACCGGTGGTGGTGCTGGTGGACGCCGGCTCGGCCAGCGCGTCGGAAGTGCTGGCCGGTGCGCTGCGCGACAACCAGCGCGCGCGCATCATCGGCAGCCGCACCTTCGGCAAGGGCTCGGTGCAGACCGTGCTGCCGCTGGACAACGGCGACTCGGTCAAGCTGACCACCGCGCGCTATTACACGCCCAGCGGCAAGTCGATCCAGGCCAGCGGCATCGTGCCGGAAGTGCTGCTCACCCCGGAACCGCAACCGGGCGACGCCGATGTGCCTGCCAGCCTGACCGACTTCAGCGAAGCCACGCTGCCGGGCCATCTGCGCGGCGATGCCGAAGGCGAGGAGGGCTACAGCGCCGGCGACGTCTTGCCGGGCGATGGCCCGATCGCCGCCGCGCTGGCCGAGCTCAAGCAGCCCGGCTCGGCGGCCAAGGCGCAAGCCGCGCTCAAGGCCAAGGCGCAGGCAGCGCAGAAGGCCAAGGCCGCCAAGCCCGCGGCCGACCCCAAGCCGCCTGCCGCGCGCCCGGCAGCGGCCGACAAGCCCAAGCCTGCCGAGAAGCCGAGCGAACCGGCGGAAAAGGCCAAGCCGGCCACGCCGGCCGAACCGACCCAACCGGCTGCGCCTGCGGACAAGCCCAAACCGGCCGAACCGGTCAAGTAATCCGGCCACAGCGCAGCGGGTGCATCGCCCGCTGCGCACGCCCGGTGCGGTCGATAGGCGCGGCCCTGCAACGCATTTGCACGCCTTCCTCGATCATCCATTTGCCACAGCGCTGGCCGGGTCTGACGTCGACCCTGGGCCCTGCCGCAGCGAGGCACTATCGAGCGCCAATGCTTTTGTAGGAGCGACCCCGGTCGCGATAAGCCTTCCCGAACACGCGATCACCACGTCAAACCAGCGTTACCGCGCTACCGCCAGCGCCTCGGGATTGACCAGATTGCGCGGCGTCCCTGCGGCAAAGGCCAGCACGTTGTCGAACGCCGCCTCGAAGTACAGCGCGTAGCTGTCGCTTTCCACATAGCCCAGATGCGGCGTCGCCAGCACGCGCGGATGCTGCAGCAACGGATCGCGCGGATCCAGCACCGGCTCGCGCTCGAACACATCCACCGCCGCCTGTGCCGGCCGGCCCGCATCCAGCGCGGCCAGCAAGGCGCCGGGCGCGATCAGCTCGGCGCGGCTGGTGTTGACCAGCAACGCATCCGGGCGCATCCGCGCCAGATCCTGCGCACCGACCTGGTGGCGTGTTTGCGCGGTCAGGCGCCGATGCAGCGACAGCACATCGCTGCGTTCGAACAGTTCCTCGCGGCTGCCGGCGATGGCGAAGCCGTCGCGCGCGGCCTGTGCGCACGAGGCGTCGCCGCCCCAGACCAGCACCTGCATGCCGAATGCACGCCCGAAGCCGGCCACGCGCTGGCCGATCCGCCCATAACTCCAGATGCCCAGGGTGCGCCCGTGCACTCCGCGTCCCAGGCCGGGATCGCCCAGCGCCTGCCAGCGGCCCTGGTGCAACGCGCGCTGGTACTCGCTCAGGCGCCGGCTGGCCGACAGGATCAGGGCCCAGGTCAGTTCGGCCGGCGCCACCGGCGAGCCGACGCCTTCGGCCACCGCCACCCCGAACTCGGTGCACGCGGCCACGTCCACGTGCGCGCCGATGCGGCCGGTCTGGCTGATCAACTTCAGGCGCGGCAGCCGCCGCAACAGCGTGGCGTCCACGCGGGTGCGCTCACGGATCAGCACCAGCGCATCGGCTTCGACCAGCCGCTCGGCCCATTCGTTGGGATCGGTGGCCAGCGCGCCCAGCACCTGCACATCGTGGCCGTGCAGGCGCTGCAGGCAGGGCAGGTGACGCACGGCGCCCTGGTAATCGTCGGGCACCAGGATGCGCATCAGCGCGGCTTGGTCGGTAACGGGAACGGCGTGACCACCTTGTCGCCGGTGGTGGCGTCGCGGATCACCGACTGGCCCTTCTTCTCGACTTCCTCGATGCGCACGATGCTCTGCATCGGCAGGTGCAGCGTCTTGGTGTTGCCGAACTCTTCGCGCAGGCGCTCTTCGGTGGGATCGACCACCAGCCCGTCGTGCACGTCGAACACCAGCTCGCCGATCTGGTTGAACCCCCACAGATGGCTGCCGGTGACCTGGCGGGCGTAGAGCTCGTAGACCTTGCCGTGATTGAGGAAGGTGACTTTGTACAGAGGCTTGGACATGCGGCGATTATAGGCGCGCCACTACGCAGCGCGCGGCCCGCGCAGCGCTGCGCCCGGGGGCGCCTTGCCCCGTTGGCGCCGCGCTAGAAGCCGTGGCGCTTGCGCAGCCGCCGCGCGATCGCCGCGCGCACGTACAGCCCGTAGACGATGCCGAACACGAACCCGGCGATATGCGCCGACCACGCCACCATGCCGAAGGCCGGGCCGATGTAGGCGAACACCACCTGCAGCAGCGCCCAGGCGCCGATCAGCAACGGCGCCGGCACGCGGATGAATTCCAGAAACACCCCCAGCGGCAGCACCACGCCCAGCTTGGCGCCGGGAAACAGCGCCAGATAGGTGCCGATCAATGCCGACACCGCGCCGGAGGCACCGATGATCACCCGGTCCGGCGTGCCGATCGCGAAGATCGCCGCCAGGTTGGAGGCCGCGCCGCCGACCAGGAACAGCAGCAACAGGCGCCATGGCCCGAGAATGCGCTCGGCCGGCAGCCCGAAGATCAGCAGGAATACCAGGTTGCCGAGCAGGTGCGACCAGTCGGCGTGCAGGAACAACGCGGTGAACAGCCGCAGCACGCTGCCGTCGCGCAGCGTCGCCCACCAGTCGCCCAGGTTGGACACGCCGCTGGACAGCGCGCCCCAGTCCAGCCACAGCGTGTTGCGCGCCTCACCGGGCCGGCTGATCGACCACAGATAGGCCAGCCAGACGGTGGCGAACAGCAACGGCACCGCCCAGCGCGGGGTGGGTTTCTTGCGGGAGGGGAGGGAGACGAACATCGGAGTGGCACTCTAGCGGGTTCACGCTCCTGAACCCAGCCCTAACCTGTCCGCCCGATCAATATGCGCTTCGTTATTGTTCGGTTAATTGTGGTGGGTATACTGCGTACGGCGTCGTATGTCGGGGGGGGGTCTCCGGCGCGCTCCAGCAGCCACTTGGCGCTGGGCGCGGGCGCTGTACCGACCACTGCAGTCTTTATCCGGAGAGCACCATCTTATGTCTACCGCTTCCACTCTCAGCCGCGCCACCCTGTTGGCCGTCGGTATCGCCGGCGTCTTGGCCGTTGGCCAGGCCCACGGCGCCGCCTTCCAGCTGAAGGAAAACAGCGCCAAGGGTCTTGGCCGCGCCTTCGCCGGTTCGGGCAGTGCCCCGGACGATGCCTCGATCATCGCCAATAACCCGGCCGGCATGCGTCAGCTAGACGGTCGCCTGTTCCAGGCCGACGTCAGCGCCATCAGCTTCTCGGCCAAGTATCAGCCAGGCACCGCCACCTACGCCAATGGCGCCCCGGTCTCCGGCGGCAATGGCGGCGACGCCGGCATGATCGCGCCGGTCCCGGCGATGTACTTCCACGTGCCGTTCGGCGAGAACGACAACATGCACCTGGGTACCTCGCTGACCGTGCCGTTCGGCTTCAAGACCGAATACGACCGCGATTGGGTCGGCCGCTATCACGGCACCAAGACCGAACTGCAGGCGATCGACTTCAATGTCGCGTTCTCCTACGACGTGAACCCGTACGTGTCCTTCGGCGCCTCGGTGTTCGCCGAGCGGCTGGATATCGATCTGGCCAATGCGGTCGACTTCGGCAGCGTGCTGGCCGCGCGCCGCGTGCCGGGCTTCGCACCGGGCAGCGCCGATGGCTACTCGCGCATCAAGGGCGACAGCACCGAAGTGGGCTTCACCCTCGGCGGCTTGTTCAGCATCGACGAGAATACCCATATCGGCTTCAGCTACCGCTCGGAAGTGGAGCACAAGATCACCGATGGCGATGCGGACTTCACGGTCCCGGGTGGCCCGGCCGCGGTTCTGGCCGCCGCCGCGCCCGGCACGTTCATCGACACCAGGGGCCGCGCCACCGTCAAGCTGCCGGCCAGCGCCACCGCCAGCTTCACCCACAACGTGAACGAGCAGTGGTCGATCATGGCCGACGTCACCCGCACCGCCTGGAGCAAGTTCGACCAGGTGACCGTGGACTTCGCCTCCAACCAGCCCGACAGCGTGCTGGACTTCTCCTACCGCGACACCACCTTCGCCTCGATCGGTGCCGACTACCGCATGAGCGAGACGCTGACCCTGCGTGGCGGCCTGGCCTACGACCAGACCCCGACCACCGCCGAGCACCGCGACGTGCGCGTGCCCGATGCGAGCCGCAAGTGGGTCTCGCTGGGTCTGAGCTGGCGTCCGTCGCAGCAGGCCGAATACAACTTCGGTTACACCCATCTGTTCACCAGCGACCCGACCAGCGACACCGTCAGCGCCACCGGCGACCGTCTGGCGGGCAGCTACAAGGTGAAGGGCGACGTGCTGGCCGCTTCGGTCAACTACAAGTTCTGATCGACGCCTCCCGGTACGCGTGAAGAAAAACCCCGCCTCGGCGGGGTTTTTCTTTTTACTCCCTGCGACCGATATCTTTACACGACGCCCCCATTGATGCCGATGACTTGACCGTTAATATAGCCTGCGAGTTCGGAACATAAAAAAGACACCAATGCAGCAACTTCGTCCGGCGTACCGGCGCGGCCGGCAGGTGTCATTTGCCTTAAGTACTGCGGAGTGAAATTCTGATCCTGCGCCATTTTTCCTGAGATCAAACCTGGCGCAACGACATTTGCAGTGATTCCGTGCACACCCATTTCTCGCGCTAGCGACTTAGTTGCTCCATGCAATGCGGACTTCGCAGCTGCATAGTTCACCTGCCCACGATTTCCCAGCATTGCTGCCACACTAGAAATATTGACTATCCTGCCCCAGCGAGAGCGTGCCATCGGCAAAAGAAGAGGCTGAGTGACATGAAAGAAACCATGCAGCGAGACATCTATGACGTGTTTCCAACTTGTATACGACATACCCGCCATAGGTGCATCATCATGCACACCTGCATTATTGACAACAATCTGGATAGGGCCCCCGACCGACAGAGCGTCAATTGACCTACGCGCCGCATCCGAATCGGTAACATCGAAAGCCACCGCACTAGCACTCATGCCTCGCGCGATAATCTCCTCCACAACCGCATCGGCGGCCTTGCGATGATGACCCGCATGAACAATCACGTGGCATCCAGCAGATGCCAGATGCTTGCATATCGCGCTTCCGATGTCGCCACTCCCACCCGTCACCAACGCACGTTTTAGCATCGCATCCATTTGGCGAGCATCCTATAAACTTAGTATCTGACACGGTTCAGAAAACGCTTCTTGAGATTATTGATCATATTTTTAACCTGATTCGCGCAAACTTGCCGCGCGCAGCTCTAAATATTCTTTAGATTTTTCCGCCAATGAAACCTCTGTTCCTTGCGCGACGAGCCTGCCATTTTCCAGCACTAAAATCTCGTCAAAGTACTTGAGGAGATCTAGCCGATGAACTGAAGCAATCAAACACATATCGGAAAAATGCTTGAATAAGTTGCGATAAACAATCAGTTCTGTAGGAGCGTCTAGATTAGACGTCGGCTCGTCAAACAATACCATCGAACTGCCGCGTGCGGCCAATATACCTCGTGCCAGGGCAACGCGCGCGCGTTGACCACCAGACCAGTTGGAGGCATTCTCGGCGATCAATACCTGCATCGGATCTGCATCGGACGCTAGAAATTCAGACACGACTGCCAACTCAAGTGCAAGCCGAAAATCGTCGAACACCGGCTGACCATCGAGTGATTCGCACATTTCCAAGTTGCTTGCGAGAGAAGCTTCAAAAAGCTGAGCTTCTTGAGGGATCAGGGTTGTGGAGCCGCGCAGCAGCCTCGCCGCGTCTGCGGGCGAGGCGGACGGATCCGCATCTCCTCGGTCCAGTTTGATTTGATCGGCGACGTACAACCCCGCAAGGATGCGCAGAAGAGTGGTCTTTCCCGCCCCGCTTTTGCCTATCAATGCGTAACGCTTGCCGCGCTGCAGTGACAAGTGGATATCGGTGAGGATAGGGGCAACGCTACGCTCGCCTTTGAAACGAAACAAGACATCGCGGATCTCACAATGTTCCCAAGTAACGTATGGCACTGGCTGCCTGTCGACCTCACTGACTGGGATTTCCCGGATGACATCAGCGCTCTGATAATTCGCGTACTGGGTAGCGAAAACTTGGAAATTCATTGCCACCGACGCAACTACCGTTCCAGCCTGGAGTGCGTATTCCCACACCATGTAGACATCTCCCAACATCAACGGCTTTTCTCCTGCCGATGAACGGAGTGCAAGCCAGGCATACAAGCCCACCAGACAACAACTTAGCAACCTGCTTGCAATATCGACCACGCACCATTTGCCCTCATTGATCATGATCATTCGCTTGAAAGGCTCGACCAAGGCCTCCACGCGCTGTTGCAGCAATCGCACAAACGGGCGGGTCTGTCGCAGCGCCTGCATGGTCGTCGCATTACCCAGCGCATCGGCCAGCGTTGCACTGTAGCGGCGCTCGGCATCGTTCGCGCGGATAGCAAGCCGCAGCATGGCGCGATCAAAACCCACAACGGAAATACAGATCGCCAGCAGGCCAATCGCGGCAACGACGCCTACCAGCGGATGGATGATCAGCAGCAAACCAATCGGGCCGACTAGTTTGATGGCGCTGCCCAAGTAAATGAACTGACTTTCGGCAAAGGTTCCCAGCGCTGCACTGCTTTGTTGCACACGGTGCGTACTGGCCACCGAATGGTGCTCGTCGTGCCAGGAAAGCGGGAAGGCGAGGAGTCGCTCTGTTAACGCGGCGGCGACACGCTTGCGCACCTCAAGTGCCACATTGCGCTCGATAATGCGTGCCGGGCCATGGATCAGCCAGCTGGCAAGCGTCGCGCCTAACATGGCAAGCAACCAGAGTGCTGCATGCCAGGCACCGGCTTCACCCGTCATCTGTAGGACATTGAACGCCCGTCCGACCAGATAGGGAGCCAACAGCAGCACCAACTGCGCAGCGACCAGCAACAGCATCGCGGCCACGAGAAGGCTCCGACGTCCTTCCGACTGCTTCCAGAGTTCGCGGTAGAGTAGCAGTACCGGGTTTCCTTGCCTGCCCGACTTTGAGTCGTCACTGTCCATGCGATTCCGGCGAGCCACGGGATACGAGCGCGTACTGTAATACAGTGCGGGTAGAACACAATCTGCATCAACGGATCCAATGGCAGTTCAGGCCCGTGTTGCCGGTATGACTGTTGACTAGGATTTTGGCGAAGTCGCCTACCGCGCCGCAACATCCTGAACGAATGCGACGATGCAGTTTGGCGGTGCGCGACGGCCCTCCGGCATTGCTTTGCTCAACTGTTTGCGCTATGAAGTGCCAGATGGTGGAAAGGAATTCATCGGACGGCGGAGAGAAATGATGTCGCAAAAATCCATGATTGATGGTTATGACACGGCCATGCAAGGCGCGGTAATCGAGTCGTATTATGGCTCCAGTGATTTCTATAACTTCGGCTTCTGGACCTCCGATGATCAGAGCCAATCCGAAGCATCCGAGAACCTAGTTGCGCGTTTGCTTGATTTGATTCCAGTCCAGGAAAGGACTGGCCGCATTCTTGACGTCGCATGCGGCCTGGGGGCCTCGACTCGCCACCTCCTGCGTCATTATGCTGCAGATCAGGTCGTTGCCATCAACGTCTCGGAACAACAGCTTGAGCGCGCGCGCCACAACGCTCCCGGTTGTCATTTCATGCTGATGGACGCTACGCGGCTTGCATTTCCGGATGCATCCTTCGACAACATTCTCTGCGTCGAGGCCGCCTTTCACTTTGACACGCGTGCTACATTCTTGCGCGAGGCAAAACGCGTATTGAAGCCGGGTGGCAGGCTGGTTCATTCAGACGCTCTCATGACCCCGCTCCCTGCTGCCACCGTGAAGCGCACGCATATCCCCGACGCCAATGCAGTTGCGAGTCCCGCAGAACTGAAAGACATCATCCTCGACGCCGGTTTCGCGAGCGCCGATGTCATCGATGTGACGGAGCAGTGCTGGAAGCCGTTCCTTCGCTCGGTCCGCAGGTTCAAGGCGCTCCACAGGCAACCGGTAAACGCCGCGCAGGCACATGGATCGCGGTCCAGAAAGCCGATCTTCTTCGGCCCTGAGTATTTCGCGCGTTTCATCCACCACTACGTGTTGGCCTGTTCACGCAAGGCACCGGATTGAAAATACGTCGCACGCTTTACGTGGGTCACCGGCCCGAGCCGCAGCGCGCGACTTATCTCGACGCACCGCAGACCTCGTGGCAATGAACCAAAAAAGGCATGAAAGCGCCTTAACCGTGGGGCAGGTGGGCATCAACTGTCTCCGCCGCCGTGAGGGTGCCCACATGGGTTGACGCTTGATGGCTAGTTGGTGAAGTATCCGCTGCTGGAGTTGTCTCTTACCACATGCGCACCATCATCTTGCCAAGGTCAACTGGCAGGCATAAGTGGAGGTCTTTGGATGGACTTGGACGTTGCTGTCGAAAGCCCTGCGGCCTTGGGGGAGGATATCGACGCGGTTCTCCGGCGAGACCCGATGGGCGTGTATGCCCAAATGGACCAACGCTCTCGCGGTGATTATCAAGCGCGCGTCGCGTCCTGGGCGCAACGCTCAGGACGCCAGCCGGTGTCGGTCGCGCACGTTGCGATAGACCTCGCGCTCCAGTCCCGCCAGCGCCATGGCGCGACCGATCGCCGCTCCCATGTCGGCTATTTCCTGACCGATGGCGGTATCGCAACACTCGCTCGCACACTAGGCACAACACTCAGCTTGCAGGAGCGCATGCGCACGCGCAGCCTGCCTGGCTTGGTGCTCGGGTACTGCGCATTGGCCTTTTTGTTGTGCGCCACGTATGGCGTGCTCTCGGTCTGGCTGCTCAAGATAGCCTTGCCCTGGCCAGGCCAGATGCTGCTAGCCATGGCGGTGACGTTCTACGCACACTGCATCATCCCCGGCTGGTTCAATATGCTGCTATCGCGCCGCCTGCGTCCACGCCGAATGCCGCGAATGGACTTCAGCACCGGTGTTCCGGTCTCGGCCAAGACCCTGGTCGTCATTCCCTGCCTGCTCACTTCACGCGAGGGCATCGACAAGCTCATCCAATCGCTGGAACGCTTGTACCGTAACAACCGCGACGCCAACGCAGGCTATGCGTTGCTCTCCGACTTCACCGACGCACCGACGGCCCGGCAGGAAGGGGACACAAGCCTGCTTGATGAAGCCTGTGCACGGATCTCGGCAATGAACGAACGGCACGGCGGTGGGTTCGTCTTGCTGCATCGTCCTCGCCGTTGGAATCCGGGTGAGGGAATGTGGATGGGCTGGGAACGCAAGCGCGGCAAGCTGGAGGAGTTGAATGCCTACCTGGTGGGAGCGGCATCGCCCTTTCAGACGATGCACGGCGATTTGGATAAGGTCTCCGGGACGCGATACGTGTTGACGGTGGATGACGATAACGCCCAATTGACGCAGGGCGCGGTCAGCGAACTGGCAGCAGTACTGAGTCACCCGCTGAATCGTCCTGTTCTCAGCCAGGACGGCACGCGGATCGAAGCGGGTTTTGTGATCATCCAGCCTCGCGGCATGATTGCCTTGCCGGACAATGCCGCACCCAGCCGACTTGAGAGATTCCTGCATTCGACCGTCGAGATCGAGACCAGCAATGCGATCCGCACGGAACAACCGGTGGTCGATGTGGACCAGGATGTCTTCGGCCAGGCGGTCTATGTCGGAAAGGGCATTTACGATGTGGAGATATTCCATCGGCTGACACATGGGCTCATTGCCGAGAACACGATTCTCAGCCACGACGTGCTCGAGGGTGGCATCGTGAGAGCCGCTGTCGCGACCGATATCATTTTGCATGAAACCTTCGCACCCACCTTCTATGCCGCCGCGCGCCGTACCCACCGATGGCATCGTGGCGACTGGCAATCGATACCATGGCTGTTTCCTCGGGTGCGCAACGCGTCCGCAACGCTGATCAAGAATCCGCTATCGCCTTTCGGACGTTGGAAGATCTTCCATAACGTGGTTCGGATGCTCTTTCCGATCGTGTCGCTTGTGTGTTTCGTCGCCGGCTGGCTCGCCTCGGCGGTTCCAGGCCTGTGGACACTCAATCTATTGATGATTGCCTGGTTCCCGCCGCTGGTGGGACTCATGATCGGAGTGGTAAGGAACCTGTTGTCGGGCAACTTTGGGCTGATGGCACGCGGATTTTGGTCGTCGCTGTGGATGCGCTCTTCGCCTTTCATATTCAGTGTCGATAATGCAATGAACGCGTTCGATGCCGCGGCCCGCGCAACATTCAGAATGCTGATCTCTCGCAGGCACCTGCTGGAGTGGACAGCATCCATCATCGTCTTCACCGGGCGCGGGCACACGCTGCGGCAGTACCTCGAGATGATGTGGATCTCGCCGGCATTCGCGCTAGTGACCGTCGTGCTCGTCGCCTACCTCAACCCTGCTGCTTTGAGTAGTGCGATACCGTTTGCGCTGCTTTGGATATCGGCACCCATCGTTGCCTGGTGGTGGAGCCAGCAGCAGGAAGAACACGTCTGTACCGCCCAGCCGTCTGGCTCCTAGCGATGCGCTCCAAGGATTGGATCTGCATTGAATCTCCATATGCCTTAGGAGCGGCACCGTCAATGACGGCTGTTCCCGCTCCAAGCGCCGGTCATGTGCAACCTTCTAGCAAGGACTACAAGCTCATATGTTGATACTAGGCTTTTACGGCGGCCCAAATACCGAGTTCGAGATCGATTCGCCGACACAGACGCACGACGGCTCTGCCGTTCTCCTAAAAGACGGCAAGGTGGTTGCCGCGATCGAGGAAGAGCGACTCAACCGCATCAAACATTCGTATACGGCGCCGCTCCAGGCGGCCAAACGCGTGCTTGCCCAGGGCGGTGTCACCCTTGCTGACGTGGACTACATCGCCATCCCCTATGGCCCCCAGTTCGCCGAACGCCTGCTGCGCCGGATATACCTTGCCAACCCGTCCGCTACGCATACGCTGGACGTCATCGATGCGCTACGGGCACAGTGGCACCTGCATCTGGGAGTGGACGTACCGCGTGAGAAAGTTCGCTTCGTCCCTCACCATATCGCCCATGCCACAGCGACATTCGAGATGTCAGGCCTGGACGAGGCGCTCGTGATGACGATCGACGGGCAGGGCGAGACCGAGTCAGGGCTCGTCCTGAAGGGTGGGCCCGCTGGCCTTGAGTTGCTGCATCGAGTTCCGATTCCAGAGTCGCTGGGACATTTCTACTGGCATGCCATTGGCTTCCTTGGCTATCAGTTGTTTGACGAGTACAAGGTAATGGGGCTTGCACCCTACGGTGATCCGGCACGATTCCGTGCGCGCTTCGATGCTATGTGCGAGCTCCTTCCAGAGGGCAGCTGGCAGCTGCGTCCGCAGTTGCTCGAGACGATGTTCGAGACGCTGATGCCACGCCGCAAGGGCGAACCGATAGAGCAGATCCACATGGACTTCGCCGCTGCGTTGCAGGAAATGCTGGAACGGGCGGTCTTCCACGCATTGAAGCACTTCAGGGCTTCCACTGGATTGCGAAGCCTCTGCCTAGGTGGCGGAGTGGCGCACAACTGTACGATGAACGGCAATATCCTGCGCTCGGGTTTGTTTGACACGGTATTTGTGCATCCTGCGGCGCATGACGGCGGCAATGCGCTTGGCGCCGCGCTCAGCGTCCATCGCTCGGTCGGCGGCTCTCTGTCTCCACAGCGACTTCGCAGTGTCAGTTGGGGTACTGACATCGGTGGCAACAGGGAGATTGAAACCGTGCTGGGCGAGTGGTCGGATTTCCTCGAAATCACACTGAGTAGCGATGTGGAAGACGATACCGCTGAATTGATTGCCGCCGGGCAGGTTGTAGGCTGGGTCCAGGGGCGCTCCGAGTTCGGGCCGCGCGCATTGGGCTACCGCAGCATTCTTGCTGATCCCAGGCCTGCGGACAACAAGCGCCTGATCAACAGGATGATCAAAACGCGGGAGTCATTCCGTCCTTTCGCACCTGCGGTCCTGCAGGAAGAAGCCGCAGACTACTTCGAGTTGCCGCAAGGCGAAACCCGGTTCCCTTTCATGACGTTCGTGTTGAACGTGCAACCAGACAAGCAGGAGCTTTTGGGTGCGGTCACCCATGTGGACGGCACCGCACGTGTACAGACCGTATCCCGTGACGATAACCCGCGTTTCTGGCGACTGATCGACGCATTTCGGCGGCGGACCGGCGTACCGGTCGTGCTGAATACGTCGTTCAACAATAATGTTGAGCCCATCGTCGATTCGATTGACGATGCCATTGCCTGCTTTTTGACGACCGGCCTGCAAGCACTGGTCGTTGGCGATTTTATCCTCACGCGCAAACACGCGGCCAATCGCGCGTCGCTCATCCCGCAGTTGTTGAACCATGTCCGGCTGGTCGAGCGTCGGCAACGGCAGCCGGACGGGACCATTGCCGATCACTGCGAAATCAGGCGGGCGACCTGGAACGGCGAGGCCAGCAAGGTACTGACTCCTCCACTGTTTGCGCTGCTCAGGCAGGTAGGGGACGGCGCTTCCATCGAACAACTTGCCAACGCAGCAGGTATGGCCCCTGAGATCGTACTGTCGACCATGGAAGAGCTTTGGGCAGAACGCTACCTGAGCTTGAGTCCCCGTTTTACCGGCCATTGAACGTCAGAGATCGATATGTTTAAGCAAGGACGGGACAGCCGTACACAGATCGGCAGGGTTGACCCCCTCATTTGCGAATCGATAGCCAAAGTAGACGAGCCTTGCGAATCGCCGCAGGTTCACCTAAGGAGATACCAGCAATGAAGCCTTATACCCTCATTTCCGTAGATGGACACGCCGGACTGCCGACAGCTCAGTATCGCGACTATCTTGAGCGGAAATACCACGCGGCATTTGACGACGAAGTCCAGCAGTTGGCAGCGCTGCGTGGACGCTTCCTGGTGGCCGGAAAGAACGCCACCGAGGTACCGCTGATGTACGAGGCACACATGCACCGTTATTCGGACCCGGACAATGCGGAGATGCAGGAACGCATCCGCGGTGCATGGGATATCGATGTGCGGTTGAAGGAGCTCGATGCCGAGGGCGTCGTGGGAGAGGTGCTGTTTCCGGATGGGCAAGGGTTCAATTCGTTCCCCTTCGATGGCTTCTTTGGTGAGCACCCGAAACCGATTCGCGACCCCGAGCTCCGCTCGGCCGGTGCGCGGGCGCATAACCGCTGGCTGGCGGAATTCTGCGCGGCGGGCGGCGGAAGACTGCAAGGCGTTGCGATGATCATGCCTTACGACATTCTGCAGGCGGTAGCCGACGTTCGCGCGGCCTTTGCGTCCGGACTTCGCGGCATCGTGTTACCTCCGCCGGACGATATCTATCTGCCCTACCACGAGAGTGTCTATGACCCTTTATGGGCGGTCTGCGCCGAGCTGGGCATGGCAGTCCATTCGCACGGCGGTGATCCGCCGAAGATCTACGGCAGCAGCGTCGCGTCGCAGACGCTGGCCATCCTTGAGTTGGGCTTCTTCCGGCGTCGGATTCTTGCCCAGCTGATTTTCGGCGGGGTTTTCGTACGACACCCGAAGCTACGATTCGTCTACACCGAAGTGGGCATCGATTGGCTGCCGAACTTCGTGGAATTGCTGGAGCATGTCTACCATAACGACTGGCTGCGGATGGGAAGGGCACCGAAGAAGTGGTTGTCCCTGTCTCCCAAAGATGCATGGGCGCAGAACTGCGCTGCGGCAGCGACTGCGGCGACGTACGAGGAAATCCAGGAGGCGCGCCGGCTGGGTGTCGATACGGTGATGTGGGGAGCCGACTATCCCCACGTGGAGGGCGGCTGGCCACACTCGTGGCAGGAGATCCGACAGGCATTCGCTACTGTCGACGATGTCGATCGCCGCAAGATGATCGGTGAGACCGCAGCGGAGTTCTATCGCTTCGATCCCAAGGTTGTTGAAGCGCAGGTCGCGCGAATCGGCCCACCTGCCGGCACGTTTGTCAGTGATGAGGCGCCTGCACGAACGGAATACACCGTGCATGACTTCACCAACGGTTGGGTCAATACGTACGGCGGCTTCGCACGCAACATGCGTTGGTCACTGGAGTCGTAGTCGTATCGTGGTTGGCAGTCTAGCCGGGGCCTCGGCCGACACATCCAGCCAGGGCACTCGGCTACCACACCGACTATTCTCAGGTGATCGATGAAAGTTTCGATGTTCCATTTAATGCCGTTGCGCGACCTGCCCGCGGACTTCGAGCACCGTTATCGCTCCGTGTGGGTGGATGTGCCCTGGCATCAACTGACGACCCCGCAGCGGGTCGGTCAGTTCTACAACCAGTCGCTGGATGAGTTGCTCTATGCAGCGCAATGCGGCATCGACGGCATCTGCGTCAACGAGCACCATCAAAATGCCTACGGCATGATCGCGAGCCCGAATCTGATGGGATCGATCCTGGCGCGGCAGACTGCCGGGCTGGATGTGGCCTGCATCCAGCTCGGTGCCACGCTGCCCAATACCCATCCGCCTACCCGCATTGCCGAAGAGTACGCGATGCTCGATTGCATCAGTGATGGACGGATCGTGGCCGGCATGCCGCTGGGCACACCGTTCGACGTGAACTATTGCTATGGAATCACCCCGCTGGAGCAACGCGAACGCTACTACGAGGCGCATGATCTGATCCTGCGTGCCTGGAGCGAGCGTGAGCCGTTCGCCTGGAACGGCAAGTACACGCAGCTACCCATGGTCAATCTCTGGCCGCGCCCGGTCCAGGCTCCGCACCCACCCATTTGGGTTCCCGGCAGTGGCAGCCTCAGTACCTGGGAGTTCACCGCGCGACACGATTACTGCTACTGCTTCCTGTCCTACCATGGCATCCGCTTCGGCAAGAGCGTGATGGACCGCTACTGGGAGTTCGTCAGCAAGAACGGGCACGACGCCAATCCTTATCGGACCGGGTTTCTGCAGCTTGTCGCTGTATCCGAGACCGATGAGCAGGCAGAACAGGACTACTACGAACACATACGTTACTTCTACGACAAGACCCAGCACGTTGCTCCGGAGTTCACGCCACCGGGCCATCAGGACTACGCCTCCATGGTGAACACCATTCGCAGCCAGGTGTCACAGGTGCAAAGCGTGCGATCGAAGATCCCTCAGTTCAAGTTTCGCGATTTCGTCGATAACCAGTTGGTCATCTCGGGCAGCCCGGCCACTGTGCGCGAGCAGCTTGCCGAGTCGGTGCGCTCACTACGCGTAGGCAACCTGATGGTATTGCTACAGATCGGCTCGATGTCGCACGAATTGACGCTCAAGAATATTCGACTTTTCTGCACCGAGGTCCTTCCGTACCTGCGCGATATCTGGGACGACCAAGGATGGGAGAACCACTGGTGGCCGGAGAAACTGCGGGCAACGCGTCGGCCGCCGTTTGATCGCCCCTCCCCTGCAGGAAGAAGCGCATGACCATCGAGCAACGCGTGGTGCTGGCCTGGAATGGCCGGATCCAGACTCGTGTCGATGTGCAGGGGGACGGTCCGCCAGTGCTGTTCCTGCATGGCGAGACTGGTCACTGGGATCCCTTCCTGGAACGTCTCGCACGTCGATTCACTGTTTACGCACCGGACTTTCCGGGTACCAGTCCCGGCTCCGAGGCCGCAATCAACGAACTGCGCGACGTCTGGGACTTGACCCTGTACTTGGAGGAGCTGATCGACGCGCTGCAGCTGGACTCGGTCGCTGTTGTCGGTCATTCGGTCGGCGGTATGTTCGCTGCGGAGCTGGCAGCCCAGTGCCGCCGGCGTATCCGACGCCTCGTCTTGATCGCTCCTGCCGGGCTTTGGCGAGACGATCACCCCATCCCGAACTGGTGGTCGATTCCGACCGAAGAGCTTCCCGCACGGACACTCGCCCAGCCATACGGCCTGGTGGGGAAGATCATGTTTTCGCCGCCTACCGACCGCGAAGAAGCGCTACAAGCCGTAATCCGGCAAACCTGGGCCAAGGCCTGCGTCAGCAAGTTCACATGGCCCATCCCCGAGAAAGGGCTCTGTCGCAGGATGCACCGCATCTGCGCTCCCAGCCTGGTGGTATGGGGAAAGCAGGATCGCCTGATTCCCCCGCTTTACGCGCAGGAGTTTGTAGGCCGCATCGCCGATGCGTCGGCCTTGCTTGTCGAAGATGCAGGACATATCCCCCAACTTGAGCAACTGGATATCGTCTCCGAGGCAGTCGTGCGCTTTCTCGCTTGAGATGCCGCTCTACACGATCGGGAACCCGTTGATTTTTCCGGCGCCCTGCGATGCGCTACCGTCACAGGGCACCGGCCGGGTCAACCGGCATCTTCCAGATTGATCCCGGGCTCGCCGTAAATCGTGGGCGGCTGACCGCCGGCAAGCATCATCAAGATGCTGAGCTGGCCACGGTGATGGGCCTCGTGCCGGAACATCAGGTGCATTAATTCCACGCGTTTCCACGGCTTTCCATAGAAATTCACCGTCTCGCCCATCCACGCCTCCTGCTTGCCGAGCGTCGCTTCCAGCAGGGAAGCATGTGATGTACGGAATGCCGCCGTCATTTCTGCAACCGTTGGCGGCGGCGCATCCATCGGCACCGGATTCTCTCCCGCAGGGACGGCACCCATGATGTCTGCACAGAACCAGCGCTCGGTGATGCAGATGTGCCAGATCAGTCCTCCCAGCGTCCAGCCTTTCTGCGCAACAGCCGTTTGATCGTTGTGCCCTTCCGGTATCGCCGCCAGCACCTCCAGCGTGGTCCGGTGCTCGTAGTCCCAGGTTCCCAACAGATCTTCAATCTGTGTACTCATCGGCGCCTGTGCTCGCTTTCGGGCGGCCCCCTGGGCCGCCGACGCTACGTCATGTCTACCTTGGGCTACAGCGCCGCACCAGGCGATCGCATGTACACCATGAACTGTACGGCCTCGGTCTTGGTCAGGCTGTCCAGCGTGAGCTTGCCGAGCCGGTTCCATAACAGGTGGGAAAGAACTGCGCCGGAATAACCCAGCCTTGCCGCGGTACGTTCAATTGTCTGCTTTTGCACGGGGCTGATCGCACCGACAGGGCGGGAGCGAGCGGCCAATGTCGGCTCGACATAGCGTGCGGTTTCCCCGATGTCTGCAATGATCTTGTCCACTTCCTGGCCTTCCAGCTGTGGCGGACAGAACTGGGACGAGGCCGTGTCCGGCAGCAGCTCTGCACAGGCGCTGCGAAGCACCGTGCGCATCCCGATCACCTTCTCTCTGAGCGTCGCGCGCGGCCGCACGTATTCCGCTTCGATCTCCGGCATCAGCCTGGCGTAGCCTGAATGATGATGCGATCCGGCAAGCCGCGAACCGAGGTTCTGGATGTACGAATCGCGATGGACATTGTCCACGCAGAGAAAACGACCGAATCTATTGCGTTTGAAGCGCAAATTAAACGACATCGCATCGTCGATGTAGCCAAGATAATGCCAGATCAAGGCCGGCATATAGATGGTCTCGCCGGGCTGCAGCACCGCGTGGTAACCGCCCACCTCGGCGACGAAGTCCAGTTGCTCTTGCGGGGACATCCTCTCCAGGTAGACGCCCGAGGACCAGGGCGATCCGGCTGCGGTCCTCAAGTGGATGCAGGTCTCTGGCTGGAATAGCAGGACCCGCTTTCGGCCGAACAATTGATGCAACAGGACTTGCCGATGGTCGCCATCGAAGTGCAGGTGGGCACGGTTGCCCTGATTGGCCACGAAAATGTTCGCGCACAGGTCGTGATCTCCGTACTTTCGCGGCATGTCCAGGACCTCCGGCTCATGCAGATCGTCGGCGAGGCACAACTCCGGGAGCCGGAACATCTGCATGATCTTCGCGGGAATTTCGTACTCGGTGGACAGCAAGGCAGTATCGGGATGCTCCCGCACATGCGCCCAATACTGGTCGAACGTCATCGTCGTTTCGACGGCGGTCTCAGGAGAGCTCGCCGCCACTGCGTATTCGGTCTGTACGTGCAGAGGGACGCTACCGAAAGCGGCACTGGCGTCCGCCTTGGTACGTATCGTGTCGATGCGCTCCCCCGCAAACAGGTCCGTGATGATCACCGGTGTGCGCGTCTGAACATAGTCACGCAAGAACAGCGCAGCATCAGGCCTGGAGATTCTCGCAATTTCCTTCGCTTCCATAGCGTCTCCCGATTCTCAAATGGCTCGCAGGTCGTCGACGACCTGGCTCTTTATCGATCGCACGGCTGGAACCAGGCCGCCAAGAACCCCGATCAGCAGTGCAGCGCATAATCCTTTCAGTACCACTGACGGCGTCAGTACCACATTGAACACCAGTTGGCGCAGATCACCGCCAACGGCAGTACTGACGGTGCTGCCGTTCGCTACCAGCCAGGCCATCGCCGCACCCAGTACGCCACCCACCAGCGCAAGCAATGCGGCCTCCACCAGGATCGACGCTACGACGACAACCGGCGGAAAGCCGATGGCGCGCAAGGTGGCGATCTCCCTTCGCCGATCGTCGATACTGGAGTACATCGCATTGATCGCGACAAATGTCGCACCCAACGCCATGATGCCACCCATCACGTAGGCCATGAAGCGCAACATGCGGTTCAAACTCTGGGTTTCCCGCTGGAGGAACTCCGGTTCGGTGAATACATCCATTGCCAGGCTCGGGTTGGCCGCCAACGCCTTCTTGAAACGTGTGAATGCCTCTGCGCCGGGCAGCACGACCGTGATGTTCTGGAACATGGGGCGATGGCTGACGCTCATGATGGTATTCACATCGGCCATCAACTCGGATTCGCGAATGCTGCGGCCTGCTGAGTAGATCCCGACGACCTTCCACGTTGTGCCATAAGCGACCAGATCGCTTCCCGGCGCCAGACCACGGAACTGCTCCAAGGCCTTGCGCCCGACCACGATCTCAAACTTGCCGGGTTCGAACATGCGGCCTTGGACGATCTTGATTTCCGGACGCAGCGCCATGATTTCCGTTCCAACGCCACGGATGGTGCCGTTGACCTCCATGCCGCTGCCACGCTCGATCAAGGTCAGCGGCGCAACCGCCTCCCCAGTGATCAATGGCGTCCCATCCGCGCTCCGCCGCACGTCGGCGGAGTTGGCGATCATGTTCCGCTCCTCGTGCGAGATCGCACTTGCAATCTCGACGGTGGAGCCGGCACGCAGCACGATGACGCGATCGGACCGGCCGGCGTCGCGCATGGCCTCGTCGAGCCCGGCATTCATCGCCAGAACGCCGGAGAAAACCGCCACGACACCCGCGATGCTGACGATCATGACCAACGCATTGACGCGCCTGCCCGCAAGGCCATGCAAATTCATCACCACGGCCGAGACGATCAGTTTGAACGATGGCATGAGGCCTCCTAGCGCCCGGACAAGGCAGCGACGATGCTGAATCGCATCGCTCGAAGAATCGGCAGCACCGCGCTGACCACGGCGATGCCGACCGCGATGAGCAGCACATAGACCATGGCTGCCGGCTGCAGCCGCATGGCACCGAACAGCTCGGCAACGTAAGGAAATACCAGTGTTGTCAGACCGATCCCCGCCGCCGCCGCCAACAGGCACAGCAACAATGACTCTGCGAGGATCAACAGGGCAATACGCAGCGGGGTAAAACCCAGCGTCATCAGCAGGGCGAGCTCCGGGAAGCGTTGGCGCACCGACTGCATCATGGTGCTGGCACTGACCACGATCAGGGTGAACAAGACGGTCCCGATAATGAAGTTGCTGACCTTGCGCAGATCGTTGATCTGTCGCCACTGCACGGCGGCGTACGCGTTCTCGGTGCGGGTACGGGTCTGGAACGCGGAATTTTCCGCCATGTCATCGATCGTCTTGGCGATCGCTCCGCTCTGTCGCTCGTCCTGCACGCGGACGATCATCAGGTGGACCGAGCCGGCCCCATAGGCACGAGCCTCGTCGAAGTACTCCAGATTGATGAAGAACAGGTCATTGAGTGCGGGAGATGCCTCAATTGGCTCGTAAATGCCGACGATGTCGAAGTACCACACATCGCTCCCATCCTTGCGCGGCCAAAGCGAGGACTTGATCGGTATCCTGTCGCCAGGCTTCCAGTTGAAGCGCTTTGCCAGGTTGCGGCTGATGATCGCCCCGGACCTGATGCGAAGCATGTCCTGTACCTTCTCGGCAGGCAGGCGCAGCTCGGGATACATGCGGAACATTCGCTGGACATCGGCGGCGACGATCGGCAACTGCACCGTAGGCCGCTGGTAATAGCCGACGAAGTAGGCCCAGTAAGCGACATCCGCTACTCCAGGGATCTTTTGTATCTGTTCTGCGAATGGCAACCCCAGTGGGTGATACATGCTGATGCGGTTCATCACGTACAGGCGGTCCAGATGGAACCGTTCAGTGACCGTGTTCAACCCCTGGTTGATGCCGCTGAGCAGTCCGAACAACAGGAACGCCACGGTCATCGAAGCGAAAGTCAGGCCGGTACGCACCGGCTTTCTCCATAGTCCTTTCCAGACCAGCAACAGATGATTCATTGAATAGCCACTCTCGGCGTCAACTCGATGGATGCTGGGTTCATTCGGCGCTTTCCTGAGATGGGAGTAGCAGATCTATCGGCGACCTGGCGTCATTCGGATGACCTGAGCGAGCGTGCGAACGGTTCGATACTTGCCGGATACGGCATGCGCGGCGCTGTCGCTGCATCAAGCAACGTCATCTGTGCCGGCGAAGGCTGGAGCCGGCCCGACGGCACCAGGACTCCAGGCGCCTTGCTGAAGATCGCTCACCCTTTTCTGTCAGCGCTCCCCGTGCGAGAGGACTCCAGGCAAGAACACCGATACCCTTCTGCAAACACATCGGCAGCAGATCGACCTCGATGTCCCGATTGCGCAGATTGTAGAGCGCCTGTATGCAGCAGTAGCTGGTGCAATTGCGTATCAGCGCGATCCACAGCGCCTTGTTGAGGCGCCATGCCGTGTAGTTGGACACCCCCACGTACAACACCTTTCCCTGCCTGACGAGCTGGTCGAAGGCGCTCAGCGTCTCCTCGATCGGTGTCAGGAAATCGTCCGAGTGCGCCAGGTACACATCGATATAGTCGGTCTTGAGGCGACGCAGCGACACCTCGCATGCCTGGACGATATGCTTGCGCGAAAGTCCCGCATCATTCACTCCGGGACCGGTCTGGCGGAATACCTTGGTCGAAATCACCAATGCTTGGCGCTTTTCGTGCGCGAAGGCTCCCAGCAAGGCCTCACTTTCGGGGGCGGCATCAGCCGTGTCGAAGAGATTGATTCCGGCATCGATAGATCGATTCCAGATCAGCTGCGACACATCCGGCGGTATGCGCGTACCGAAATCGGCCATGCCCAGGCACAGCTGCGAGATCCGCAACCCCGTCTCTCCCAGAAAAACATAGCGCATGGCGAGCCGGCTCAGTGAACCGCAGGGGCGTCGATGTTACGCCCCTTGTCCAGATGCAACTGGCGCGTCGCACGCGCTGCGGCCAACGGGTCATGGGTGACCATGACGATCGTCTTGCCGTGCTCGCGATTGAGCGCGCCAAGCAACGCAAGCACCTCATCGGCGCTAGTGCGATCGAGGTCGCCGGTCGGCTCGTCGCAGGCCAGCAGTGGCGCATCGGTGACGATGGCGCGTGCGATGGCGACGCGTTGTTGTTGTCCTCCTGAAAGCTGCGACGGCTTGTGATGGACGCGGTGCGAAAGCCCCACCAGATCCATGGCGATATGAACCTGCTGCCTGCGCCGCACCGCGCCCAGGCGTGTCAACAGCAGCGGCACTTCGACATTCTGCGCCGCGGTCAACGCCGGCATCAGATTGTAGAGCTGGAATACGAAGCCGATCTGGCGTGCCCGCCAATGCGCGAGCTGCGTGGTGTTCATGCGTGAAATATCCTCGTCCGCAACCCGCACTTCGCCCGAGGTCGGCTTGTCCAGTCCGGCAATGATATTGAGCAGGGTGGACTTGCCCGAGCCGGAGGGACCCATCAGCGCCAGGAATTCACCCTGCGCAATGTCCAGATCCAGACCATGCAGCACGTCAACGCAATGCTCCGCAGGGCCGTAGGACTTCCTCAACGCGCGTAGCGAGACCAGGCTCATGCTCGCTCACGCGGCCGCGGGGCCAACGCCTCTGCACTGAACAAGGCCTCCAGACGCAAGCGCAGGTCGTCTCCCGAACGGATCCCAAGACGCGGTAGCACCAGTGAATGGTGCTCCACAGACGCAGCCAGGTTGCCGGTGGTGACCGCCACGGTGAAACCCGCCTGTGCCGTAAATTCGACCGTCTCCTGGTCGAATCCGCCGTGCGGGTAGGAGAGGGTCGCAACCTCCTGCTCGAGCACCGCTTCCAACCGCCGTTTACCGAGCACGATCTCGCGTTCCTTGGTCGTGGCCGGCTGCGCGGGAAGCAATAGGTGGTTTTCGGTGTGCGCACCGATCTCCATGCCTGGCAGGCGACTCAGCGCACGCAGTTCATCGGGGTTCAACGCCCGGACATGTGTCGCGTTCGTCGATGACGGCAAACCGCTCCATTGCAAAAGTTCGCGGATGCGCGCCTGGCGTACTTCGAGGGGCAACGGGTAGAAGGCTGCCCGGACCGCGTCAAACGCAGCCCGCCGCTCTTGGCGTGTTCTGGTCGGCATCTCGCTGACCCCGTCAGGCAGTGCCTTGTCGATAGACGGAGGAAGGTCTGACTGTGCAAACACGCGCTCGAGCGTTTCCCACCAGAACTCGCCTGGTCCATCGAGCGTGGAGGAGATGGCGAAAAACGTCGCCGGGAAGCCGAACTCCTGCAGGACCGGCGCGGCGTGCGTGAGGGCATCCAGATACCCGTCATCGAAGGTGATCGCAACGCTGCGCTCGGGCAGGGCACCGCTTTTCAATCCTGCAGCCAGTGTCCGCAGCGGAAGCACGCGATATCCAGCATCGTCCAGAAAGGCCAGATGATCCCGAAACTCGGCGGGGGAAACGCACAGATCGGTGCCATCATCGGCAATGCGGTGGTACATCAGGATGACGGCGGCCTGGCCTCGAGGCATGGTGTCCATTTTTCCTTCCCGGGTCTCAGTGGGTAACGACAGGCGAGGGGCCGCTCACGCGGATCTGCGAGATCAAACGGGTCAGGACGCTCCCCGGGCCGGCTTCCTCGAACGAAGTGGTGCCGACCTTCAGCATGCTCTCCACGCACTTGACCCAGAGCACCGGCCGCACCATCTGCCGGACCAGAAGCGATGCAATGACTGCGCTAGACGCCTGGGCCGGATAGAACGTCCCCGTCACGTTGGAGATGACGGGTATCTGCGGGCGAAGAAAGACCACATCTTCGATGAAATCGGCAAATGCACGAGCTGCGTTCGCCATGCCACGGGAATGGAACGCTCCGCTGACGGGCAGACGAATGCATGCCGCCGCGCCAGCCAGTTCGAACGCGCGCGCGGCATTCTCCACCTCGGCGGCCGGACCGGAAATGACGGTCTGCGTGGGTGCGTTGTAGTTGGCGACATCGATGGCCTCCAATCCCTCGGCCATCATGATCTCGATGATCCTGGCCGAACTCAGTCCGAGCACGGCGGTCATCGCTCCACCCTGCGCCTTTGCCATCAGTTCACCGCGCTTGGCCACCAGGCGCAGTCCTGTCATCAGATCGAAGACGCCTGCCGCCTGTAGTGCGTTGTACTCGCCGAGGCTATGCCCGGCGACGCAAGCGACCGCCATGCCGCTATCTAGCGCGCGAATACCGTGCAAGGCGTTGACCATGTACAGGCACGGCTGGGTGATGCGGGTGTCGGTCAGCGCTTGCGCGTTATCGAGACACATCCGACGCAACGAGTAGCCCAGCAGTGCGTCGACCTGTTGCTCGATCTCGGTGTAGTCGCGCAGGTCGAATAGCTCGCCACCCATACCGGATTTCTGAGAACCCTGTCCCGGGAAGATCATCGCGCGCATCGTGCTCTCCTTGTCGTCCATCGGCCTATCGCGCTCATGCTCGGGCAAAACGCCAGCTCGCCCATGCCAGCAGGCGTAGTCGCGGCCACAGCGGAATCGGCCTGGACCAGAGCTCTGCAAGCAAACTGCGGTAGATGCGAGGTTGCTTGGCGAAGCTGCGGGCCTTGCGCTGAAATTCTCCCAGGTCGATGGGCACACCTGGAAAATCTGCTGCTCCTTGCACCGGCACGCGGTCGGATTTTGGCTCGAACAAGCGGAGGACCTGGTCATTGCCGAAGTGGTTGCTGACGACAAATGGCTCGACCACATCGCTCATATCGACAAAGCGCAGGAGCCGGTCATTGGGGGCGACCGTGGTCTCATCGTAGCCGGCAACACGGCCGCTGAAGTCATCCATGCGACCTGCGATGAAGGCGGTCGCCTCGACCGCACGTTCATCGGGCAGCGACCAGCGTTCCTGAAGCAGCTGCATCAGCGCAGGACCGCGTTCCGGCCGGTACCACAGGTCCGCTACCTGGTGGTGGATCGCAAGCACCGTCACGTCATGTTGCGGCCACCGACACAATAGCGAGAGTCCGGTGGACAGAACCCAATTGCCGCGATGCCAGGTGCATTGATAGCCGAGTGGTGCTCGCCGGCTATGCAGCAACTCCCATTGCCGGCTCTTTCTGCTCGCCAACGTCGCCACGGGAGCAAGCTCGCTGCTTCGCTCGGTGATCACGCGCTGCATCTGTTCAATGAAGTTCGATGGCAGCGCATCGTCGTCGTCCAGCAGTGTCGTCACCAACAGACTTGCCTGCGGCGGCGCATGCTGGCTCAGCCACTGTGTTCCGCTCAGGTCCTCGCCGGGATCGTAGTCGTGCAGATGGGTGCGTGCCCGGGCGGCCACCAGGGTCTGTAGCCGCTCACGCCATGGCTGCGGCAGGTCCGGATCCACGATGATGAACCAGTCGAAGTTCTGCTCGGTCTGGGCCAGCAGCGATGGCAAACAGGTCAGCTCGAACAGTCGATAGCGAAACGCTAGGCGTTCGGGCTGCAAGGGATCGCGGCGAAGTACCGAAACCAGCACGCCGTTCAGACCGGCTCGCGTGGTCGAATGGCGATAGCTGAAACGCGTAATGACAGCATGCCAAAGCATCGTTCAGCCCAGTTGATCGAGGTGAAACGGCGGAGCGCCGTGGGAATCCAGCCAATGGGAGACATAATGGCGGACCAATGCATTGAAGCGTACCGGGTTATCCAACATGACCGCATGGCCAGCCCTGTCCACCGCTTCGACGGTCGCATGCGGTATACGAGCGAGAAAGTCCTCGGTCCAGCGCTTGGAGCATAACGCCGATACGGCGCCACGCACCAGCAATAGCGGAACCATGATGCGTTCTAGCGCATCCCACAACGTCTGCTCAAGCCTGGGACACGGCTCCTGATAGCCGAGCGCGCGATCCGCCTTGAGCCGGAACTCTGCAGGCCCCAGCGCTTGCAACGCATCACTGGCGATGGCATGCAGCAGCGATGTTGCCGCCAGTGGCATCGATGCCTGCAGGTGCTCCTGGTATTCGGCAATGGAGTGATAACGGAACTTCGAGCGAAGGAATTCGTCGCGGATATAGGCTGACGCCGACACACTCAAGCCAGGGCCACCGTCGATCAATACGACCGCACGCGGAGGGCAGGGCAAGCGCTCGGCAGCCAGAATCGAAACCGCCGCACCCAACGAATGCCCGATCAAAACATAGTCCCGCAGCTCGAGCGCACGCGCTACCGTGACGACGTCCTCGACATGCGATACCACCGAATAATGTCGCATACGATCACGGTCTGAATCGCCATGACCGCGCAAATCGACGGCTGCGATCCCACACTCTGGCATCGAGTGTGCGAGCGCACGCCAGACGAAGCCACCTTGTCCAAAGCCGTGGACCAACAGCAACTTGATCGGTGGTGGCCCCCAGATGCGCACATGCAGCGCCACATCCTCGGCCACGCGGATGCGTATCGATGCCTCGCTCATTGCGCGCTGCCGCTGCCGGATGCGTTTTCCTGCAACGCCAGCCGGACGCTGCGCGGCGTGAGGTCTGTCCACACCTCATCGACATAGTCCAGGCATGCCTGCTTGGTCGACGGGCCGTGCACCACCCGCCACCCTGCGGGGACGTCGATGGAACATGACCAAAGCGAGTACTGCTCCTCGTCATTGATCAACACGATGAAATCCTCGGACGTATCTTGCTCAGACATCTTCACCTCCGGCTTTGGCAGGACGATATCCCGCGCTGTTGGGTGGATCGACGACGCCAGGAGATAAATGCCAGCCACTGACGGCACCAATGGCGTCGTTCGGTACGACTTGCGCCAACAAGACTGGTCCTGGACGCTGATCGGTTCATATCGTGTAGCTCAAGGGTTGGGGGCGTGTTTTTCCAGGCGTGGTCAGCGATACCGATGTCGTCGAGGCGTCGGCGACTAAGCGCTCATGTTCCTCGCGCCCCTCCATGATGTGCCGCAGCAATGCATCCAGGGTCGGATGGTCGAATGGACTGGTCGTGGTCAGCTCTAACTGCAGCGACTGGTTCAAACGCTCCACCCATTGCACGGCGAGCATGGAATCCAGGCCGTAGTCGGCGAACGGGAGCTGCGCGTCGAAGTCGCCAGCATCAATGTCCAGCACGGCACACAGTTCCTGCACCAGACGCTGACGCAGGCCATTACGGGAAACCGATTCGACGTCGGTGGCCGGGTGTCCGATGCCGGTCGTGGCCGGTGTGGCCGGCGCAGCATCTACTCCGGGAAGGAGCGCACCGATATGCAGGACCAGTGCATCGATGGTCGGATGGTCGAACAAGACCGTGCTGGTCAACTCGATCTCGAAGCTCTGGTTCAACACCTCGACGATCTGAACCGCCAGCATCGAATCGATGCCGTAGTCCACGAACTGCGCATCGGAACGTATGTCACTACGCTCGATACCGGCAACTTCGATCAAGGTCCGAACAATCGCCTGTGTGAGGCGATCCGTGGACGCTGGTGGCGCAGCCGTAGATGCCGTTACCGTTGTCGGTGCGGGGCTGGATGGAAGCGATGTGGGCACGGTCCCGCCAATCCTTTGGATATGCGCCACGATGGCGTCCACGGTCGGATAGTCGAACAGGCTGGTCGTGGTCAAGCTGGTGTCCGCCTGGGTGTTGAGTACCTCTACCGCCTGCACTGCCAGCATCGAATCCAGGCCGTAGTCCGAGAGCTGGATGTCGTCACGGATGTCGGCCACGTCGATAGCGAGCGTGTCGGCGAGGGTGCTGCGGACAAGCCGGCGAAGCGAGGCAGCAGCGCTGTCGGTCTCGACATCGACCTGTTCGACCGCGAGCTGCGCCACGGCGGCAGTGATTGGCTTGGCGCCGGCTGCGACGTGCTCGACTCGAACCATCGTGCTGGCGAGCGGCTGGCGGACCCAGCCATCGCTGGCGGCGACGATGATCTGCTGTCCCAGCGCACGGGCGTTCTCGGCCGGCAATGCAATCGCACCGAAGCCCTGCTGGGCCAGGACATCGCACCATGATTCAGGCGACAACGCCGGCGACCCGGGAAGGCGCAAATGGGCATCTGCGTACAGCCACCATCCCTTGAGCAGACCGAAGGTGGCATGGGCGAACAGGCTGGTAGCGCATACCTCGTTCAGGACGATGACGCCGTTGCGCTTCAGGGCCGCCTTGGCATTGCGCAACGTCTTGTGGATATCGACGGTCGCGTGCAGGACGTTTGCGGCAATGACGATATCGAATTCCCCGACGCCGATGTCCTGAGGCGCCACTGCGCGCTCGACGTCAAAGGTCTGGTAGCGCATGTAGGGCACCTGGGCGCCGTAGTCGTTCTCCGCGGCCACCACGAATGCCTTGGAGATGTCGGTGAACCGGTAGTCGGCAATGACATCGGCATACGGTGCTAGGGCCTGGATCAACGGCGCGGTGGTGCCACCGGTGCCGGCGCCGATCTCCAGGATACGCAGACGCACCTCCGGATCCAGACGACGACGCCGTTCGATGTAGCGGGTCACCACCTGGCAGAGGACGCGATTGAAGAAGTCCGGCACCGGGCTGTCGCGATAGATTCCTTCCACCAGGTGCGGCGATGACTTCGGAAACAGCACATCGGTCGCGGCGCGCTTGCCACCGAGCACTTGCCCCAGCTCACGAAGCGTTGCTTCGGCCAACAAGACCGGAGCGGCGAGCTGCGGAGTTGCGCGCCATTGCTGCGCGCAGCGCTCCCATTCCACCCAAGGCGATGCCGTCGCCGACGGCCCGAGCCGTCGCCAGCGACCATCGTGTTCGGCGGCCAGGCCGTGCTGCGCAAGCACGTCCAGGGTGTGCCGCAGCCAGGGACGGTACTGCGCCACGACTGGATGATCCGAAACCTGCACATCAGCGAACGCGCCAAGCTGTTCGAGTTCGTGGCACATCAGCTCCAGCAGCAGTGCTTCGAATCGCGGGGGCAGGCCCTCGCTGATCAGTGCGGCCGGATCCATGTCTATCTGGACATCCAGTGGTACCACCGGCGCGGCGTCCTCCAGGCGTGTCAATCGGTCGTCGGAGAACTGGACTCCCCGCAACGCGTTCGGCCGTTCTGTCTTGACGAACGCCAGCTGACGGAAGGGGCCGGCCAGCAGTTTTTCCAGTGCGAGCATCCCCTCCGCCGGCTCCACCGAGCCCATCCCAGCTTGCGCGATCCAATTGCGGTAACCACTGGAAACCGCGGCAAAACCGACGCTGCCCCAATACCCCCAGTTCACCACGCGCACCGGACAGTTCCATTCGCGTGCCAACCTGGCGGCGTAGGCATCTTCGACGGTGCATCCAGCTGCGTAGTTCGCTTGGCGTTCGGTCTTTTCCAAGGCCTGGATGGATGAAAAGAACAGTACGAAGTCCAACGGCAAATGCGCAAAAGCCTGTGCCATGCGCACCGAGACTTCGATCTTGGCGGCTAAGCCGCGCCAGAAGCGCTGTTCGTCCATGCGCTCAAGCGTATCGCCAGCCATGAGCAGCGCCGCATGGACGACACCATGGATCGTTCCGAACTGCGTCTCGACCTCGATGCAAGCCCGCTCCAGTGCGACTTGGTCGGTGGCATCGGCCGAGATGTAGTAGGGCGCCTGCCCCAGCGCGCTCAGACGGCTGATCTTCTGTTCGATGACATCGTCGCGCTTTCGCAACCCGATCCATACCACCTGGGCCGTGTACTGACGGATCAGGTATTCGCTGAACGCCTCGCCGATACCGCCGGCGCCTCCGATCAGCACATAGACGCCGTTTTGACGGAACGCCGGCTGCGTCGGCGGGGGCATCGCGCACGGCATCCAGCGCTGCCGATACCATCTACCATGACGCGACGCCCAGGCATTGCCGTCGGCGTCCGCAGCAATGGTCAATAGATCTCCCAGTGGCCATGGCGCGCCTGGCTGCAGATCCAGCAGTCGCACGCGCCAGCGTGGATATTCCTTGGCGGTGGTTCCGACGATCCCGTGCACGCCAGCGTGAGTGGGGTCGTTCGCTTCACCCTCGAGCACCGGTTGGCTGCCTGTGGTGATGATCGTCAGGCCCAGCGGCTTGTCGGCGTATCCAAGCTTCACCAATGCCTTGACGAGCCGGAAGATGGCCAGCACGCCACGCTGCTGTTCGTTGACGATGCTTTCGCCGTCAATGCTGCGGTATGCGCTCTCCGGCACCAACCATAGAAGGTGATCCAGCGTGCCGATGCTGCGCAGTTGGTCGGCAGCGTGCTCGGCGGTGTCGCCGATCGATGCTGGAAGATACTTCGCGCGCGGATAGAGGCTTTTGAGCGACGAACGCTGGGTCTCGTCACCGCCGATGACCGCAAGCGCTTCTCTGTTGCCTGGCCATGAACTTGCCTCCGGGGGGAGTGTCGGTTCCCAGACCGGAGCCAAGGTCAAGGCGCCGACCAGGCACGCGTCGCGCAAGGCGTCCGCACACAGGTCATCACGCGTTGCCTGAGCGCTTTCTGCAGCCGCGGCACCTGGTTCAGTGGGTGCCGGCGCCGCTTGGTCCAGCCCTCTGCTGGACGGCTTGGGCAGTGCGGTAGCCGGCCTTGTGTCGCTGCGCGCAGGTGCGCCGCTCGCGCGCGAGGTGACGCCCTGCAACTTGATCAGGATCTGTCCAGCCGCGTCAAAGAGATCGATGTCGAGCTTATGGCTGGATGCGCCTGGCTCACGGCGAATCCAGACCCAGACCTGTGCCGGACAGTGGCCGAACACCTGCAGCCGGTCGAGTGCAAACAGCATCAGTGAGCGCGGCTGCGTCTCCTCAACCGGGTCCATCGCGCGCTCGGCTCCGATCTCAAAACCGATCGACACCTGCAATGCGCTATCGAGCAGACTCGGGTGCATCAGGAAGTCCGGATGCGTCTGCTCGGCGCTGGCGGGCACCCTGACCTGTGCCAGAATCTCGTCCGCACCAACGAATGCCCGTTCGATACCCCGGTAACTTTCCCCGTAGGAAAGTCCCATGAGCTTGAAGGCGTCGTAGTAGTCGCCTGCGGACAACTGGCGTTGTTTGCAGCGGCTGCGGATCGATGCCAGGTCGATCATCGGCGAAGGGGATGCTCGACCCAACACCGCGCGGCCCTGGCAGTGCGGTATGTCGTTGTCCGCACCGAGCACGCGGAAGCCGACATCAGCGCCTTGCGGGGGCTCCAGGACCACCCGCAGTTCCACCGGGGCTCCGGCGACAAGAGGACGCAACCAGACCACATTACGCAGCTGGCGGACATGCCGGCCTGGATAGGCCAGATCGACGGCCGCCCATGCCATTTCCAGACACGCGGCGCCCGGGAGCATCGGGACTCCTTGCACGACATGATCGCGCAGGAAGAACTCTTCGCCCGTCCAACGGGTGACGAAGCTGGCGTTGGGTGCAGTGTCCAGCACCTCATGCACGAACGGATGCAATGGCTCCAGCGGCGGCGCTTCCGTCGTTGTAGCTGTGCCTGTAGCCGGTGCCGCTTCGATGGCCGTACTGCCAGCCCGGCTGCTCTGCGGAACCCAATACCGTTTGCGCGAGAATCGGTAGCCGGGGAGCGGGATACGCCTCTGGGTCCTGAATACAGGGCCGAGTTGCATGCGCGCTCCCTGCACGTACAGCGTCGCCAGTTCGGATAACAGGCGCTCGCGCTTGCCGCTGTCGGTTTCGAGCGCCAGCATGCCGATCCCATATTGCGCCTGCGCCGAAATACCAGCGTGGGCCGTGCCAGGTGCGGCCTCAGATGCCATCACGCGCGAGGTCGCGCCCGCCAGCCATTGGCGCAGCTCGCGTGCGGCATCCTTCGCGTCACCGGCGATCAACGCCAGGCGATGACCGTGATGACGCCGCCCCGCTGCAAGGGTGAACCCGACCGCGGCAATATCGACAGCGGCATGACGCTCCAGGTGCTCGGCCAACGCTTTGGCCTGCGCCGGTAGATCCTCGGCGCGATAACCGGACAACAGGAGCAAGTTAGGCTCCGCTGAAGCGGCTTGCGCGACAGATGCCGATGCGTTTTCTGCTTCTTCCACCACCACGTGCGCATTGGTACCGCTTAATCCAAACGAGCTCACGGCCGCCATCCGACGTTGCCCGCTGGGGACGGTCCAGTCCTGCAACGCGGTGTTGACGACAAACGGGCTATCACTGAAGGCGATATGGGGATTGGGCTGGCTGAAATGCAGCGAGGGTGGGATCTGCCGGTGGCGCATCGCCAGCAGGACTTTTATCAGGCCTGCGACACCGGCAGCGGCACCGGTATGCCCGATGTTGGTCTTGATCGAGCCCAGCGTGCAGAAGCCTTTGCGCTGGGTGTAGTGACGGAACGAACGGGTCAGCGCCGCGGCCTCGATCGGATCGCCGAGGATTGTCCCGGTTCCGTGCGCCTCGACCATCTGCAGGTGTTCCGGATCGATCCCGAACGTGTCGTAGACCTGACGTTGCAGGCGTTCCTGCGCGGCGGCGCTGGGCGCGGTGATGCCATTGCTAGCGCCGTCCTGATTGATCCCACTGCCCTTAATCACGCCATGGATATAGTCCCCGGCGTCCAGTGCGTCCTGCAGTCGCTTCAGCACGACGACAGCGACGCCTTCGGACGGCACGAATCCGTCCGCATCGGCACTGAAGGCGCGGCATTGACCCGTTGGCGATAGCATGCCCGCGCGGCTGGAGGAGATCAGGAAGCCTGGCGTGCACTGGATCCAGACACCGCCGGCGAGCGCAATGTCCGTTTCTCCTGTCCACAATCCCTGGCACGCCAGGTGCACGGCAACCAGCGAACTTGAGCACGCGGTGTCCAAGGTGATGGCCGGACCCTGCAGGTCGAGATAGTAGGCGATACGTGCAGATAGAACCGAGGCCGCATTGCCCCACATCGCATGCGGCGGAAGCGATGGCTGGTCCTGGAGCAGCTGGCCGTAGTCTCCGCCATTGAACCCCATATAGACGCCGCAGCGCGCGCCGGCGATGCTTTCCCCTGCATACCCTGCGTCTTCCAGCGCATGCCAGGACGTTTCGAGCAGCAGTCGATGCTGCGGATCCATATAGGTGGCTTCGGTCCCGGAAATATTGAAGAAAAGCGGATCGAACTGGTCGATGTCGTCCAGGAATCCGCCTCGCGGGCACACCCGGGTATGTTCCGGCAGCTGCGAGGTATCGACCTGCCAGCGCGTGATCGGTCCGATGACCTCGTCGCCGGCAGCCAGGTGAGCCCATAGCTCCTGCAGGTCGGCCGAGGCGGGAAAGCGGCCGCTCATGCCGACGATGGCGATCGGAGCGGCGATGCCGACGCCGGGGGCGGCAGCTGTGTGAGGCTGTAGGCGGCTGGCACCGTCCGGCGGCTCTTGCACATGCGTCTGCGCAGGCGCCGCAGGATGTGGCAGGGATGTGTCGGCACCGTGGAGCAACTGCCCGTGGTCATACGCCTGCAGGATGTGGTGAACGAGTTTGTTCACCGAGCTGTGGTCGAACAGCGCTGTGCCGGCCACATCGATCCTCAAGGCATCGTTGAGTGCGCGCACGATCCGCACGCTGCTGATCGAATCCACACCGTAGGAGGCAAATGCCCCATCGGGATCGATACGCTCTGGAGCGAGCTTGAGTGTTGCTGCCAGCTGGGAAAGCAGCGTTGTTTTCACATGGGCTTCGACGTCGATGGCGGCCACCGTATTGGGAAGTTCGAGCATTTCAACGACTTCAGGTGAGGTTGGGACGGCGTCTGGCGATGATTCCGGCCGCTGGTCCGGCCAGAGCCGGTGCAGGACCGCCAGCTGGGGCACAGCGGCATGCATGAAGATTTCCAGGGCAGCCATCGCCTCCTCCGGCTCCAGCGCGCCGACGCCAAGTTGGGCAAAGCGCTCGCTGACGCTTGGAGGCAATGCCGCAGTCGCGCCGATGCCGCCCCAGAAGCCCCAATTGATCGTCTTGATCCGTGGCGCCAGACGGTTCGCCAAGTATCGGGCCAAGGCATCCTGGTACAGACTCCCGGCGCTGTAGTTGCTCTGGCCAGCCTCGCGCGAATAACTTGCGAGCGAAGAGAACAGCACGATGCAGTCCAGCGGATCCTGCCCGAAAATACGAAACAGATTGCTTGCCACTTGCGCCTTGGTGGCGAAGATTTGCTCAAAGCGCTGTGCATCCATGCTGGCAACGCTCTGATCGTGCAGTTCGATCGCCGAATGGATGACGCCATGAAGCTGGCCATATGTCTCCATCACGCGTACGCGCACCTCGGCCAGCGCGCCCGGATCCGTCGCATCGGCCTGCAGGTAGAGCGGGGCCGGCCCCAGATCGGCTAGATTGCCCAGCTTTGCAGCCACGTCGCCATCGGCCGGCCGACGTCCCACCCACACCACGCGGGCCTGGTAATGACGCAACAGGTACTTGGTAAAGACTTCGCCGACGCCACCGGCACCTCCGACGATCAGATAGACGCCGTTGCGGCGGAAGGCGCCGTCGGCGCGGGACGGCACCGGGACGGGCTGCAAATGCTCGCGTGCCCACTTGCCCGAACGGTGGATCCAGGTCCGCCCGGTCGTATCGATCTGTATGGCAGCGATCTGGCCGACGGGCATCGCCTCGTCCCGGCCGATATCGACCAACCTCGCGCTCCAGTTTTCCTGCTCCTTGACCGCGCTTGCGACCAGACCCAGTAGCGCGGCGTGGGACGGCGTTGCATTGAGTTCACGCGTGATCAATGTCCACTCCAACGGCGCGGCTGCGTAGCCATGCTCGAGCAATGCCTTGATCGCCCGGAAGCAGACATGCACCTGCTCGCATTGGCTCTGATAGACCAGGATCTCGTCGGGACGCGCAGTAGCGTGGTCTGCTGCGATCCAGACGATGTGGTCGATGCGCCCCAGAGCGCGCAGCGATGCGACCCACGCATCGACACCCCCGGCGGTGGGCAAGTTCAGTCGATTAGCACGCGGCCAGAAATGCACGAACGCAGCGGCTTCGCTGTCACTTGCACCCACCAGGACCACCTGCGCCTGCGCATCGACGCCGGCGACAGCGGGCGAGGGCACGACATGGAGCTCGGGGATCAGCAGTTCGAGATGCGCGAACGGTGTCGCCGGCGCCGAAGCGGTCTGCGGTAGGCACTCGTCGGTGACCGGGGGGCTGTCCCGTCCAGGTGCAGCGGCGACATCGCGATCGACGACAGCACCTACCCAGCAATACTCCCTGGCGAACGGGTAGGTGGGTAGGTGCGCCAGGCGTACGCGGCTTGGTCGGGACAGATCGCGCCACCGCGGATCGAATCCTTGAACCCAACGCGCGGCCACCGCTGCAAGTCCTTCGGCGCTAGTGCCGTCGTAGTGCAGCGTCTGCGTATCGTCATCCTGCAAGCGGGCATCGCGCATCAGTGCAGTGACGTGCCCGAGCAGCAGATCATCCGTCGCATCGCCGGACAGGTAGCGCTCCAGCTTCGCGATCGCCTCTTCCCGGGTATCGACCACAAAGGCCAGTCGATGTTCGAAGGCCTCGCGTCCCACCTGCAAGGTGAAGGCGACGTCGGGCAGCGGAATGTCCTGATCCAGGGAAAGGTAGCGAAGCAGGGAGCGGCACTGGCTCCGCAGCAGGTTAACGTCGCGGGCCGAGACCACGAACAGCACCGGCTCCGGTCCTGAATGCGACGGCGGGGTCGGGTCGGTCCACTCCTCCAGCACGAGGTGCGCGTTCGTGCCGCTGTAGCCGAACGAACTCACCGCAGCGCGCCGGGCCGTCGATGCGGAGCCCTGCCATGGGCGCAGCTCGGTATTGACCACGAAGGGCGAGAGTTCCATCGCGCAGTGCTCGTTGGGCTGGGTGTAATGCAGGCTGGGAACCAGCTGCCGCTCACGCAACGCCAGAACGACCTTATGCACGCTCGCCACACCCGCTGCCGCTGAGGTGTGCCCGATATTGCTCTTCACCGATCCGAGTGCGCAGAACCGCGTGTCGCTGGTCGCTTCGCGAAAGGCCGTGGTCAGCGCCTCGAATTCGATCGGATCGCCGAGCTTGGTTCCGGTGCCATGGGCCTCGACATAGCCGATCGATGCCGGATCGATTCCATGACGTCGATACACATCGCGCAGCAGGTCGATCTGGCTGCGGATGCTTGGCGCAGTGATGCCGTTGGTACGTCCGTCCTGATTGATGCCCGAACCCAGCACGACCGCGTGAATACGGTCGTTGTCGGCGATCGCATCGCTAAGCCGTTTGAGGACCAGCGCACCGACGCCCTCGCCGGGCACGAAGCCATCGGCAGCGTTATCGAATGCACTACATCGGCCTGCAGCGGAGAGCATGCCGGCCCCGCACATACTGATATAGCTCTCCGGCGTCAGGTACAAGGTGACACCGCCAGCCAGTGCGAGATCGATTTCGCCAGCGAGCAGGGCCTGGCAGGCCAGGTGGGTGGCCACCAGCGACGACGAGCAGGCGGTATCGATGGCGATCGCCGGGCCTTTCAGATTCAGGTGATAGGCGATTCGTGCGGCCGCAATCGATGCGGAATTTCCTGTCGCTTCGCCGATGCCCGCGCCGGCACGCTGGCACAGGCTCACGTACTCATTGCCCATGATGCCGAGGTAGACGCCGCATCGGGCGCCATCCAGACGCGACGGGGCATAGGCGGCATCTTCGAAGGCACGATAGCCTTCCTGCAGGAACAACCTGTGCTGTGGATCCATCAATGCAGCTTCTGCCGGCGAGATGCCGAAGAACAGCGGATCGAAGTACTCGATGTCATCCAGCGCACCCATCGATCTGCAATACATCTTGCCAGGCAGCTGTGGCCGAGCATCGTAGTAATCCTCGACCTTCCATCGCGACGGTGGAACGTCGCGGACTCCCGATCTGCCTTCGGCCAGCAACTGCCAGAACGCTTGAAGCGAGCCAGCGCCGGGATAACGACCAGACATCCCGACGATCGCGATGCGCTCGCTGGCCGGCGTCGCTGATGATGGCGTCGACGACGGTGTTGCCGTCTGGTCCGTTCGCGCCGGCGCAGCCAGCATCGCCTTCGCTTGCTCCGGCGTGATCTTTCTAGCTTGCAATGCGCCAAGAATGTCTTGCTGATTCATATCCGCCGTCCGTTTGATCTTCCTGAAACAACGATCCGCCACACATCATCTCTATAGCCGACAAGCACGGGTCAGCTGATTCACGGCGGCCGACGCGCGCTTCTACAACCGCAGCGTGCCAGCTCAATGAGCATGCCGGCCTCCGGCAGAGGCGGCATGTTGGACCTGCAGCCAATGCGGTGCGTCGTCCGGGCTTGCCGTGCCGTCATAGATGGCCTGAAGCCATTCGTCGATGGAACGCTGTTGTGCAGGTGGTGCCGCTTCCAGTGCCGTGCTAGGCAGTTGCGACAGCACAAACACTGCCAGTTCGCTGAGCGTCGGGTATTCGTAGATCTTGGTCGCGCCAAGCGCTACGCCTAGCTCCTGCTGGATCATCGGCAACCACTCCACCCCCATCACCGAATCCATACCCAGATCGACGAAGGCGGTGCGCACACCAATGTCGGCCACTTTCATGTACAGCACTTCGGCAAGCGTTTCGCACAGGATGCGCTCGATGCGCCGGAGCTCACTGCCATTGCCGCGGGCCGGGGCCGGGGCAATGGCAGTGAGCTCCGGCGCATCGAGCGCATCCTGTGCGAAACGCTTGCCGAAGTGCTGTACAT
>NZ_QEZJ01000010.1:0-18091 GCF_003992965.1 Xanthomonas sp. BRIP62409
GTTCCGTGATCAACATCAACCGCAGACCTCTAGTTTTAGCTGGCATTGAATTACGGGGAGTCGACATTCTATCCGTACCTACATAGTGCGCAGCGATCGTGATAGATCGTTAACAAACTCTTAGAAAGGCTGTGGTCAGGCTGCGAGATATGCCCAAGCAACGAAAAGACCGAGTTAGGAAGCGCACAGGATGAAGATGCGGAGGAGTCTGAGTATTCTTTCAACCGTGCCTGGGCCTGAGCCCACGGCCTTATAAAAATCGCCTGTTCGTAGGCCGTAGTACTCGAGAAGCGCCGCATTGACAACAGAGCGAGATCAAATTGCGCTTGGCGAATTCCTTTGATGCATTGAGACGCCTGCACGAGCAGGTACAACCGGGTCAGCATCAAAGCTGTCGCAGAAAGCACGGAACAACAACCACTCTGTGGCCGCGGCGCCAGCGAAATAACCATCGCAGGACCGACGTTGCAGGAGAACGCCTTGGCAACCGGCGAAGCCGTTGTCAGAACCGGCCTTGGCCTGCCACGTCGTCCTCAATGGTTCGGTGCCGTCGTTCAAGCAATCCTGTGACCGCCAATATCACCAGGGAGAGAGCAACGATCGAGTAGGAGGCAACCCAGTTCCCGGTCCAGCCATGAAGAAGCCCAAACAGCAGCGGCCCCAGCACGGCGATCGCGCCACCGATGCCTTGGACAAACGCGGAAGTGACGGCCGATCCTGCCGGGGTCCGGCTATGCGTATTAATCATTGTCGTCGCCACGATGAACAGGCTGGAGGCCATGCCGAGCAATATCACCCACATGACGGTTGCCGTGCGTGGGGCAACTGCGATCCCGGCATAACCGATGGCGTAAAGACTGACGCAACTCTCGATGATTGGCGTCGGATTGCGCATCCTGATCGTGAGCGTCGGTACAAACACACCGATGAGCATGCTCACGCCGATAAGTAGCGACACCATCGCACCGGCGAACTCTGCGCTGTGACCGGCCTGAATAATGAGCGTCGGCAGCCAGGTGAAAAGGATGAACACATTCAAGGAGGTCATGCCGAAAATTATTGTGAGATTCCAGACGGTTGGAGACCGCCACGCGTGCCTGGGCAACACTCCCACAGGCTCCACTCCGGCATGCTTGCCACGGTTCGCAGCATGCCGCATCTGCGAATTCGAAGGGCGTGACCTAAGGACTGCGACCCACAATAATGCCGCAACTAGCGCAAAGACGGCCCAAACAACAAGTGCGACACGCCATCCGACTACATTAGCCAATGGCACGGCAACCAAAGGAGGAACAAGTGCCCCAAGATGCAGAGTAATGAGATAGATGGTGCTGACGAGGGATAGACGGTCTGAGAAATATTCGCGAACTAGCGGCGGAATGACAACGCCCGCAATACCCATCCCGGCGAGGGCAACGATCGACAGGCTTATGAAAGCGACCGTGCCGCCCGAAAGCACACGCAACGTCATACCCACTGTCGTTGCCAACAATCCGAAGACGGCGGTCCGTTCGAGTCCAAGGCGGCGAATAAGTGCCGGTGTAATGGTCCCAAAGAATGCGAAGCACGCCGGTGGAAGCATGCCAAAGATGCTGATCGTGCCGGTGCCAAATCCGAAGTCAGCCGCAACCTTGTGTAACAGCGGCGAGAGCGAAGTGACCGCAGATCGTAAATTAAGCGCTGACACCGCGATCGCGAGCAGCGCAGTGGATCGACCAGCCCACAACGGGTAACGATCAGGCGAAGTCGTCAATCGGGTCGAACTCATCACGAGAACCCCGGCTGTCCAACGCCGCGATGAATTCGGTGACGGCGACGAATGCGCGGTACCGTCGCGTGCATGCCAGGATAGATGGGCCCACGCGCATCCGTCACGCTCAAACTCACGATGCTCACAACGAGAATCTGGACACGCATGCCGAGAAGGCGAGCCATGGTCCATGCAATCACTCGACCTGCTTCAACACAGCTTGCGAATTTCGATTCTATGCTCATTCACCAACTCTTGCGACGACAAGTTGAATGGAATCCTATTTCATATTCGGCTACCATTGTCTACCACCGAATTTAATTCGATTAGGCAGCCCGGTAAGCACCATGGACGAAATAGATCGCTCAATATTGCGTCGTCTTCAGCAAGATGCTCGGTTGAGTAACCGCCAACTCGCACGAGAGCTGGGCATCGCCGAATCAACTTGCCTGGCTCGCGTTGCCGCACTCCAGCAGCAGGAAGTCCTGATTGGCTTTCATGCGGCGGTGAATCTTGGCAAGATCGGACGCAGCGTCCAGGCGCATGTCTCAATCAAGATCCGACCTCAAGCACTTCCAAATGCCGCAGCGTTTTGCGACGAAGTAGCCGAGCTGCCGGATGTTATTGCGATCTACATGGTGACCGGCGCGGCCGACCTGATCGCACACGTGGCGGTGCCATCCACGGATGCCCTGCGTGATTTCGTTCTGGATCTCGCTCAGAAGAGTGAGATTGCGGATATCCGAACGTCAATCATCTATCTCAGCAGGATGGCCCGCTGGGTTGCCGTGTCTGGAACCTGAGGCATAGTCGCTCTGTGACGATGACCGAGCCGCTCTTGTTCACGTGCTACAGATGGGCCGGCGGCTCATGACCACACAAGTCTGCGGACGATAGCCTCGTACCAAGTCGTCGCTGAGATGCTCAAACCATCTTGCAGCCGTGCTGCTGCCTCCCCGAGTAGTTGCCATACGCCCCCCGATAGCCCCAGCGTCGCACTGCCCCTTACGCTTTCACGTTGAGTCGAGGTGTCTTTGAAAATTCCTCAGCGATGAAATCCATGAACACGATCGCCCTTTTTGCCACCAGGCGATTAGCGGCATACATGATGTGCATGGGCACAGCAGGCGCGGAAAAATCGTTCAACACAATCTGTAGATGACCCGCGTTGAGTCCCCGTTCGAATAGCCATTCCGGTCCCTGGCCAATGCCCAGGCCAGCGCTCACCGACTCGCGCGCAGCTTCAGGCGAATTGACACGAATCCTGCCGGACACCGGAACATCCACATCCTTGAAGCGCCACGTCGCGCCCGATGCCAACAGCGTATACAGCACGCAATCGTGGTGGCGCAGGTCGTCGGGCACCTTGGGAACGCCGCGCTCGGCAAGATAGTCCTTACTGGCCACGCACACGCGCTTGAACGATCCGATGCGTCGCGCACGGAGCGAGCTGTTTTCCAGATGACCGATGCGGATAGCAAGTTCCGCACCCTCGTCGAGCAGGTTGACGAAGCGGTCGTTGATCTGCAGGTCTAGCTGAAGGCCCGGATAGCGCCGCAGAAACTCCGGCACCAGCGGCATCACATACTGATGCGACAACGCCGTGGGGCAGGCCACACGTAGTAGGCCGGTGGGCTGCACGTTCTCCCGCAATGACATTTCGGACTCGTCCACTGCATCCAGGATGCGGCGCACCTCCGCGTAGTAGCGCTCACCTTCCGGCGTCAGCATCAGCTTACGGGTCGAGCGGTTGAGCAGGCGGGTCTGCAGATGCTCTTCCAGCGCCGCCACATGGCGGCTGACGTTGGGCTGGCCCAAGCCGAGATCGCGCCCAGCAGCAGAGAAGCTGCCCGTCTCCACCGCGCGCGCGAAGCAGGTCATCAATACAAACCGGTCCATTGTGCTCCTCCACTCATACGCTCACCACATGAATGCTATGCGCGCTAGCGGTCTTCTGGCAAATCCAGCATGAGCGCAAGCTGCACCTCATCGAAAGGCAGTCACTCGCGACTGTCTTGGCATCGCACTCAGGAGCACTCCATGTCCCGTCTAGCAGGCAAACGCACCCTCATCACCGGCGGCACCAGCGGCATCGGCCTGGAAACCGCCAAGCAATTCCTCGCCGAAGGCGCCCGCGTCATCGTCACCGGCGTCAACCCCGAGTCCATCGCCAAGGCGCAGGCCGCGCTGGGCGCCGAGGTGCTGGTATTGCGCGCCGACTCGGCCAGCGTCGCCGCCCAGCAAGAGCTGGCGCAGGCGGTGCAGGCCCACTACGGCCAGCTCGATATCGCCTTCCTCAATGCCGGCGTCTCGGTGTGGGCACCCATTGAAGACTGGACCGAGCAGGCCTTCGACGCCTCCTTCGCCATCAACGTCAAAGGACCGTACTTCCTGCTGCAGGCGCTGTTGCCGGTGCTGGCCAACCCGGCGTCGGTAGTGCTCAATACCTCGGTCAATGCCCATGCCGGCGTGGCCCGTTCGTCGGTGTACGGCGCCACCAAGGCGGCCTTGTTGAACATGGCCAAGACCCTGTCGAGCGAGCTACTTGACCGCGGCATCCGTCTCAATGCTGTCAGCCCCGGCCCGGTGGAAACCCCGCTGTACGACAAGCTCGGCATCCCCGACGCCTACCGCGCCCAGGTCAACCAGGACATCGCCGCCAGCATCCCGATGGGCCGCTTCGGCACCCCGGACGAAGTAGCCAAGGCCGTCCTCTACCTGGCCTCGGACGAATCGCGGTGGACGGTGGGTTCGGAGATTGTGGTCGACGGCGGCCGCCTGCTCAACGGTTGACCGTGGCAGCCATCCTCGCGGCGCCTGGAGTGGCGGCGCGCACCGCTGACAGTGCTAGAGACGCACGCACGACGCGCGTGCAAATCAAGCTCACAGGCGCGTACGCAGACAACCGGCCGGACGATGGACACGCCAGGCCCCATGTAAGGCCGAGCTTTCATCCAGATTCGTGCACATCGGCATGTGCCGGCTACACGGCAATGCGCGTGCTGCTGCCGTGGATGAGGTGGCCATCAGTGGCCAGCTGCAAACGACAAGAACTGCCCCCCCCAACCTTCAAGACAACGACAACGTTAACTGCCCATGCCCACAACCCTTACTTTGATCAGCCACCCGCTGTGCCCTTTCGTACAACGCGCAGCCATCGTCCTGCATGAGAAGGGCGTCGCGTTCGATCGGGTCCAAGTGGATCTCGCAGCCAAGCCTGATTGGTTCCTGGCACTTTCTCCGACCGGAAAAGTTCCCTTACTCATGGTCGGCCGGCCCGATGGCACGGAAGCGACCATCTTCGAAAGCATGGTGATCTGCGAGTATCTGGAGGAAACCCAGGCGGGTGCACCGATGTACCCGGACGACGCGCTATCACGCGCCCGTCAGCGCAGCTGGATCGAGTTCGCTGGCCAGGCCATGTCCGAGGCCTGGCAATTCCTCCACGCGACCGATCGTTCCATTGCAGATACGAGGCAGGCAGTTTTCAGGGCGCGATTGGAGCGGCTGGAGCAAGAGCTCGGCGCCGGGCCCTACTTTGATGGCCCGACGTTCAGCATGGCGGACGCGGTGTTTGCTCCGCTGTTTCGGTACTTCGGGATACTCGATCCGGCACTGTCGCAGCCTCTGTTCGAGAACCTTCCTCGCATTGCTGTATGGCGCACGGCCCTTGCAGCACGCCCCAGCGTCATTGAAGCCGTCCAAGACGACTACGCGTCTCGGTTCCACGCTCATCTTCGCCAGCATCTCTCCATCCATGTCGCCTGACGTGAACGCAAAAACTCGTTCACCACCGTCCTCCATACCTCTCAAGGAATTCAACATGACCAGCATTTCCCATGACACAACTGCACAGAAGAGCGCACTGATCCTCATCGAGTATGTGAACGATTGGCTCGCCCCCACTGGCGGGATCAACGGCCAGTTCCAGGATCGCGAACAGGTCGATATTGCCATCGCCAATTCAAAAACGATCCTTGAAGAAGCTCGCCGCCGTGGCATGGAGGTTATCCACGCGTCACTCAAGTTTGAACCGAGTTTCAAAGTGCTCGGTGACGGCAAGTACGGCCTGCGTAAGATGATGCGTGACTACGGATCCTTCCTCGGCGAGCAGGCAGATTTCTTTCCTGGCTTTGAACCCCAGGACGGCGAATATGTGATCCGTGAACGCACCGGCGGCAGTAGCGTCTTTGCCTCGACCACTCTCGACAGCCACCTGCGCAACAATCGCATTTTCGATATCTATCTTGCGGGTTTCGCCCTGAGGCAGTGCATCGAGTCATCGATGCGCAACGCTCACGACCTTGGCTATAACACCAACGTCGTCTACGACGCCTCAGCCGCTTTCACCCGCGAGCAGCAAACTGCGTTTCTCAATGAGATCGCTCCGTTCTATGCCAATGCCATTACTACCCAGGACTTTATCAAACAGGCATAACGCCTCTCTCGCAAAGGTCCAGACCTAATGATCGGTATGCTGGTGAGCTTGAAGGTCAAACCAGCCAGCGGCGCAGCGTTCGAACGTGCCTTCGCCGCCCAGGCTGCAGCAGTGCGCATCAACGAGCCGGGTAACCGCCTCTATGATCTGTTCAGATCACGGGCAAGACATGACAGCTACATGCTTGTCGAGATCTACGCCAACGATGATGCGCTTGACGCACACCGGGACGCCCCACACATGGCAGCCCATCGTCCGTTGACTGCTGCTTTTATTGCAGCTGAGCCAGACATCGAAGCCTTCGATGTCATTCCACACGCAATGTGAAAACCGACTCAAGGGACTACCGGTCCCTTGAGTTGCTAATCTCACCGAGGCCCCCAATGAACATTGGTGCAGATAATCGCACGGGTTTGTCTTACGGTATCGCTGCCAACGTCCTTTGGGGAGCACTGCCGCTGTACCTAAACCTGCTCAAGGGCGTGGATGCTCTGCAGGTACTCTCACATCGTGTGGTGTGGTCATTGCTCGTGTTCGGGGCGATCCTCGCGATGTTGGGACGTTGGCGATTACTCATCGTGGCAGCGCGTGGCCGAGCCCTCGGTCTACTGTCCCTCAGCGCCGCGCTCATCGCGGTCAACTGGTTCGTCTATATCTGGTCAGCGGCCAACGGGCATCTGGTGGAGGCTAGCCTTGGTTATTTCATTACTCCGCTTGTCAATGTCGCGCTTGGTACCATGCTGTTGAGGGAGCGACTCACCCGCTCGCAGGCCGTGGCAATCGGCGTTGCCGGGGTTGGTGTGCTCATCCTTGCAGTAAGCGGTGGTGGCCAGATCTGGATTTCGATAACGCTGGCATTGAGCTTCGGCTTCTATGGACTGATCCGCAAGGTAGTGGCGATTGACGCGCTTGGCGGATTGACAATCGAGACTGCGCTTCTGGCACCGCTTGCGATCTGCATTCTCTTCTATGTGGGCAACACGGGCGAAGCAGCTTTCGGACAAAGTGGCGTCATAGATGCGCTCCTGATTCTTGCCGGACCGATCACAGCGCTACCATTGCTCCTTTTCGCGGCTGGAGCAAAGCGCCTACGCTATACGACCCTGGGATTGCTGCAGTTCATCGCTCCCACCCTCTTGCTGGCGGAAGCGGTCTTGCTATACCAAGAGCCGATCCGACCTCTCCAGCTTGCCACCTTCGGTACGATCTGGATTGGCTGTGGGCTGTACGCGTGGAGCAGCATCATCTCGTCGCGGAATGTGATTGCACGTACGTAAATGCTGTCCCTACCCCTATATTTCGTTAGCCGGTGCTAGGGTTGTTCAGTGAAATAAGGTTGGGTGAGATCGGAGATTGGCGGTGGAGGCTCGCGTGAGACTTTTGCCAGCTTTGCTGATGTAATCAGGGCAACAGGCGTGCTTTTCGTTACTTGGTATTGTGTTCGCAGTCATAAACACCAATTTGAGTAATGTGGTCGGATGAAGCGATCGGCTTTCCGCAGGTGCTTGCCCACAGACGAATGCTGGCAGGTGTAACCGAGCAATAGAGTTCAAGGATAGAAACAGCCAATATGATCTTATCGGAGGCTATTTTCGGATCGAAACTGCAAGGGCGTGCGCTTGGCCATGCGCCGAAAAAATTTGCTGAAATGCGTGGCCTCCTTGAATCCAAGTTTTTCGGCAATCACGCCAACGGGCCAATCTGTATGTATGAGCAGGCGCTTGGCCTCTAGACCAAGCCGTCTTGAAACGAACTCCTTTGCACTAATGCCCTCTGCATCGAGCACAGCACGCGTCAAACTCCTTTCGGTGCAACCCATTTCGGCGGCATACATGTTGATACTTCTCCACTCGGCGACATGCTTCTCAACCAAATGCTTGAAATGCTTGAATCGCTTGAATGCTGACCGCTTGCGTGGTTCCTGCAGGTCTTCATTGCCATAGGTTATGGTGAGCCAGGACGCCAGCGCATAGAACGCATGGCGCAGATGCGCCTGTACGTCTGCGATCCGTTCGGCAGATCGCTCAGTATTCACTCGCGTAGGATCCAGGACGCTCGAGTCATGGCGTGTTGAATCCAGACGCATCCAGGCGATGGCTGTTGTTGTACGCTTCAGACCATCTGCATCGACTTGGAGAAACGCGGGCAAGCGCTCGATGTTGAATTCTGAAAGAAGGTTTTCCTGCAATGATGCAGGCCAGAGAAACTCGGGGCGCACCAGCACTATCCAGCCGTCCCAATTCTCCTCCTCCCCGAAGTTATGGGCCTGCCCAGGGCGGACCACGAGGAGGCTCCCGGCTTGGCCAAGGCATGGCTCGAAGTCCAGCATTTGGGTGCACCGTCCTTCGGTGATCAGGATGAGCATGTAGAATGTATAGCCGTAGGTTCGGCGCATCCCCTCCCCACTGGTTCTCTGCCGCAGCTCGGAAACACGAAAAATCTCCAACCCATAGGGGTACGACCCTTCTGGCTGGTAGTGAATCTGCTGTACGTAACTTCTAGCTCTTTTCATTTTTTCATCGACTTGCGAGTGGTGAACCGGACACCGCCGGCCCTTCGCAGTGTCCGAAAAGTGTCACCCTCATTCCCGAAATTTGCCTTCTACTTCGGGTTTTTGTGCATTAAATTATCATTTTTAGGCAGAGACAACATTGAGGATGGCCGACCCTTGTGAAGCCATCGACTTGTGCGCCTATCGTGCGACAAAGGCGGCGAGACCTTAGCTATGTATCGAGAACGCGGCGCAGGTCTACCGCAAGAACGCTAGTGATTGACGCATGCGCGTTCAAACTGGGCCACCAAGCAATTCATGACGACAGCCTCGGGTTCCTGAACAAATATCGGCTTCCGTCTCACTCGACCAGGATTCAGCCGAATGGAAGAAACCGCATGAACTCCGGTGCACTGTTCGATTGGGCTGACAAGGTTGCCCGGCCATGGCCTGGAGTAATTGTTGATGGGTCATTCGGCGAAGACTGGCACGCCTATAAAGTGGGGGACCGGGTCTTCATGCTGGCGAGTACCGCGCTGAGTCACGAAGCGCGAGTGGTAGTCAAGGTCGACCCGATTCGCTCCGAAGTTCTGCGTCTGCAGCATCCTGAAATCACCGCAGGAGGACATCGGTTTAGCAAGCGCCATTGGATCTCCATTGCGGCCGGCCACACTATCACCCAGGCGCTGGTTGAGAGCGAGGTTCGTGGGTCCTACCGACTGGTTCGGGAGAGACTACCGATGAAAGCACGCTCCATCCACGGTCAAGACCCCGGCGAGAAAGAGCTCTCACAGCGTCAGTTCCAGCCGCTCGCCCGCAAGGTGGCACTGTCACTGCCAGGCGTGAGCCACGGCCGCCCCTTCGTTCAGAAGCTAGACGTCTACAAGGTCAGCAACAAGGTCTTCATGATTGTCACCGATGACATCGACGAGCCCATCATCACCCTGAAAGCCGATCCACAGCACGCAAGAGCGCTGCGCAAGCACTTCGACACCGTGTCGGAAGGGCGCTACCTCGACAAGACCAACTGGGTCTCCGTAGGCACGGGCGGAGGCATCACCTGGAATTTGGTCACCGAACTTGTCCAGGCGTCCTATCACCTGGTCGTTGAGACGATGCCAGAGCATGAGAGGCCTGAGGAGCTGGGTCCAAAGAAGGGCAGAACATGAGCACGAACAAACTTGTGCCCCAGGCCATCGAAGTGCGCCGCCTGCATCCGCCGGACTTACAGATACACGTGCCGGTTTTCCAGCGGCTCAGCGGCAGGCCAAGAAGCCGTCCCTAACAAAAAATCATCCTCAAACAAAGAAGCCGAACCATGACCACCCAATTCCAAAAAGCAGAGGCACTTGCTGCCGACTACGTCGACCAGCTTTCGTGTTGGGCCACGATCACCACGCGGCCGCTGTTCGGCGCCGTCGCGCTTTATCGGCACGACCATATCTTTGCGATGGTCTGGCATGGCGGTCTGTACTTCAAGGTGGATGACAGCTCGCGCAAAGACTACGAGGCCGCCGGCTCCCGTGCCCTAGGCCAGGCGAATGAGAACGACGCGCATGCGCTGAAGTCCTACTGGGAAGTCCCCGCTGACGTGACCGAGGATCGCGAACAACTGCAGCAGTGGGCAGAGCGGGCATACCACGCGGCGATCAAGGGCGCGAAGAACTGACCCCGACGATGTCGCTCCCGTATACAACGATGGCCGAACCGCTCGAACACTTCGCGCCCGCCACCCGCGCCTGGTTTGCCTCAGCGTTCCCTTCGCCGACGGCAGTGCAGGCGGCAGCCTGGGCGGCGATCAGTGCCGGTGAAGACGCGCTGGTGATCGCACCAACCGGTTCGGGCAAGACGCTGGCCGCGTTCATGCAGGCCATCGACCAGCTTTTTCGAGAGCGCGAGGTAGAAGTAGAAAGTACGGCCGGCGGCAACAAGGCCCTGACCCGGATTCTCTACATCTCTCCAATCAAGGCGCTAGGCACGGACGTGCAACGCAACCTGCGCGTCCCTCTTCAGGGAATCATCGCGCAGCGTAAGCGGCGCGGCGACCCCGCAGTCGAGATCACGGTCGGCATGCGCACTGGCGACACGCCACAGGCCGAGCGGGCGAGCCTGCTGCGGCGTCCGCCCGACATCCTGATCACGACGCCTGAGTCGCTCTACCTGATGCTCACGTCCAAGGCGCGGGAAACCCTGCGTGGTGTGCGAACCGTGATCGTAGACGAGGTCCATGCCGTCGCCGGCGGCAAGCGCGGTTCGCATCTGGCACTGAGCCTGGAGCGCCTCGATGCGTTGCTGGCGGTGCCGGCGCAGCGCGTTGGCCTGTCGGCGACGGTGCGCCCCGTAGATCGGGTGGCCCAATTCCTGGGCGGATCGCGATCGGTAGCGGTGGTGAACCCGCCATCCAGTCGCCAATTCGATTTGCGCATCGTCGTACCGGTCGAGGACATGGCGGACATCCCGGCGCGCACCGGAGCTGCGGCTGACGATGCCTCCCCAGACCGGCCAGGTTCGATCTGGCCACACATCGAGTCCAGCATCCTTGATCAGGTGCTGCGCCGGCACTCCACCATCGTGTTCGCCAACTCGCGCGGCCTGGCCGAGAAGCTGACCGCGCGTCTAAACGAGCTCTATGCCGAGCGCCTGGAAGATGCGGACTCCAGCGCAATGGCAGCGTCCGGCGAGTCCGCCATTCACTATCCATCGTCAGCCGGTGGCACCAGCGCACGCTCTGCAGGGACGGCGCCACTGATCGCTCGCTCTCACCATGGCTCGGTCTCCAAGGAACAGCGCGGCGAGATCGAGCAGGCGCTCAAATCGGGCGAACTCCGCTGCGTTGTGGCGACCTCCAGCCTGGAACTAGGCATCGACATGGGCATGGTCGAGCTGGTGATCCAGGTCGCCGCCCCTCCGTCGGTGGCGAGTGCCCTGCAGCGAGTCGGCCGCGCCGGCCACCAGGTGGGTGGCACCTCAGCTGGGCTGATCTATCCGCGCACTCGGCGCGACTTGGTCGACGCTGCCGTCACCATCGACGCCATGCTGGCCGGCCGCATCGAGGCCATCGATCCGCCGCGCAATCCGCTCGACGTGCTGGCGCAACAGACAGTGGCCGCAGTCGCCATGGAATCGGTCGATGTTGACGACTGGTATGCCACGGTGCGCCGCGCAGCGCCATTCCATACCTTGCCACGCAGTGTGTTCGATGCAGTGCTCGACATGTTGGCCGGGCGCTATCCGTCAGAGGATTTCGCAGAGTTCCGCCCGCGCCTTGTGTGGAACCGTGACACTGGCCAACTGACGGCGCGCCCGGGCTCTAAGCAACTGGCAGTCACCAGCGGCGGCACCATCCCGGACCGGGGCATGTTCAGCGTCGTCCTGCCTGAAGGCGCCGAGCAGGCCGGCTCGCGCCGGGTTGGCGAACTCGACGAGGAGATGGTCTACGAATCAAAGGTCAACGACATCATCACGCTGGGAACGTCCTCCTGGCGGATCCAGCAGATCACCAACGACCAGGTCATCGTGGTGCCGGCCCCGGGACGCTCGGCCCGCCTGCCATTCTGGCGTGGCGACGGACTGGGTCGGCCCGCAGAGCTGGGCGAAGCCATCGGCACCTTTCTTGGGCTGCTGGAAGGTGCTGCCGACATAGGGGGGAACCTGGACATCGCCCCCGTGCTGAGGAAGCGCTTAGCCGCAGCCGGGCTTGATCGTAATGCGATGAATAACCTGCTCAAGCTGGCCGGCGAGCAACGTGAGGCAACCGGCATATTACCCACCGATCGGACCCTGGTGATGGAGCGCTGCCGCGACGAGACTGGTGATTGGCGAGTCATCCTGCACTCTCCCTTTGGCCGGCGCGTCCATGACCCCTGGGCGCTGACCATCGCCGAGCGAATCCGCACGCGCTGGAAGATCGACCCTTCGGTGGTCGCCAGTGACGACGGCATTATCGCGCGCCTACCCGACACCGCCGGCCGCGTGCCTGGCGCAGAGTTGTTTCTCTGCGATCCGCAGACTCTGCGCAAGACCGTTACCGACGCGGTGGCCGGCTCGGCACTGTTCGCCGCACGGTTCCGCGAATGCGCGGCACGGGCGCTGCTGCTACCGCGCCGGATGCCGGGGCGCCGTTCGCCTTTGTGGCAGCAACGGCTGCGCTCCGGGCAGTTGCTGCAAATCGCGCAGGGCCACCCCGACTTTCCGATCCTGATCGAAACTGCGCGCGAGTGCCTGCAGGACGTTTACGACCTCCCGGCACTTGATGCGCTAATGCAGCGCTTGCAGGACGGCGCGGTACAGATTGCCGAGATCACGACGGAAGTACCATCTCCTTTCGCAGCGAGCCTGCTATTCGGGTACGTGGCGGAGTTCATGTACGAAACCGACGCACCGCTGGCCGAGCGACGCAGCTCAGTGCTCTCATTGGATAGCAGCTTGCTCAGTGATCTTCTCGGTCAGGTCGACGTGGGAGAACTCCTCGATCCAGCAGTCGTTGATCGTGTCGACAGCGAACTGCAACGCCTGGCCTCCAGCCATCAGGCCAAGGGTATGGAAGGCGTGGCGGATCTACTGCGCCTGCTCGGGCCACTGACGGTGGAAGGCGTGGCGGAGCGACTCAGCGACGGGGGGCAAGCACGCACCTACCTGACTGACCTGCAAAAGGAGGGACGCGTCATTCGGGTAACGATCGCCGGCCTCGACCATTGGGCCGCCGTCGAGGATGCTGCCCGGCTGCGCGACGCGCTCGGCATCTCTTTGCCCGCCGGCCTGCCCGGCGTTTTCACTGTGCCCACGCAAGCGCCACTGCGAGATCTGCTCGCACGCTACTCGCGCACCCATGCAGCGTTCACCACCGGCGAAGTCGCAAGCCGCTTCGGTCTCGGCGTCGCGGTAGCGAACGAAGCGCTGGAGCAGCTATCCGGATCGGGCAGGCTACTGAAGGGCAACTTCGGCGTCGAGCGTCGTCTCGAAACGCAGATCCCCGAGGGCAGTATCCACCCGTTGGCGCGCCACGAATGGGTGGGCGACGAGGTGTTCAAGCGCCTACGACTGCGTTCGCTTCAGACCGCGCGCGAGGCGACCCGACCTGTCCCTCAGCAAGCCTATGCACGCCTGCTGTTGGAGCGGCAGGGCCTCGTGCCCGAGGCCGCGGGCAATGCCGCGGTTTCTGGCCGCAATGCAGTTTGTGGTGCGCTGCAAGGAATCGACGGGATAACTCGCGTCATCGAACAATTGGCTGGCGTGGCGCTGCCGGTATCACTGTGGGAAAGCCAGGTGCTTCCTTCCCGCGTGCGGGACTACGCCCCGGGCATGCTCGACGAGTTAATCGCCACCGGCACAGTACTCTGGTCCGGTCACGGACGGCTTGGCGAGAGCGACGGGCTCGTAGCGCTGCACCTCCATGAATTTGCAGCCGAGACCCTGTCACCATTGCCTGGCGCCGACTCTGCAACCAATCTGTCTGTTCTACAAGAGTCGCTTCTCGCCGGCTTGGCCAACGGCGGCGCGTACTTCGTGCGCCAGCTTGCAGCGCTGGTCGCGCACGGCCTACAGCCTGAGGAACCGATCCCGACGCCTACGGATATCCATGAGGCGCTTTGGGGACTGGTCTGGACCGGTCATGTCACCGCCGATACCTGGTCGCCCCTGCGGGCTTATTCCGGTGCACGCCCGCCTCGTCGGCCAAGTTCCAGTCAAACCTCCCGGCGACGCAGAGGGCTTCGTCGGGTGGCCTACGATGGCCACACGCCCACGGCGACTTCATCGTTGGCACCTGTGCCGACACTCGGCGATCCGACTCTCGTAGGCCGCTGGTCATTGCTGAACCCGGAGCCGGTGAACGACACTGCCCGGGCGCTGGCAAGGGTCGAGGGTCTGCTGGACCGCTATGGCGTGGTCACGCGCAGTGCCGCGATGACCGAAGACATCCCCGGCGGTTTCCCAGCACTGCGACCGGTCTTTCGCGGAATGGAGGACACAGGTCGGGTTCTGCGAGGACGCTTCGTTGAAGGGCTGGGCGCCGCCCAGTTTGCCGAGCGCACAACCGTTGATCGGTTGCGCGAACTCGCTGCTGCACCGCTAGGAGAGCCCGTGGCGGTGGCGATGTCTGCAGCAGATCCTGCCAATCCCTTCGGAACGTTGCTGCCCTGGCCGTCCCATGCATCGAGTGTGCGCCCGGTGCGCCGTGCCGGGGCACTCGTGGTTCTGGTCGATGGGTGCCTGATGTACTACCTCGTCCAAGGCGGGCGCCACTTGCTCAGCTACGCGGATGCCAATTCCATTGACCTAGCCAAGCCGCTTGCCGCGGGCCTGACCGCATTGGCAACTGCGCTGAAAAGGGAAAGACATGGAACTTTCAACCTGGAACGTGTGAACGATCAATTGGCGCCTAAGAGCCCGCTTGCTGCTGCGCTTCGTGCCATTGGATTTTCAAGCGCGCCCAAAGGGCTGACTTGGTATGGATGAAGCAGCATTCCATAATACCCAAACCACGACGTTGATTGGGCGTGAATCCGGGAATGGCAGGCGGCCCACAAAGACGGGCAAATGCCTGTGGAAGTTGGATACGTGTCGCTACCGATGAGGGGATTGCGCCTAGGGCACATCTTCGCGGAAGACTTTTCAGAAAATTATCGTCACTTTCGCGCCTAATTGAACGGAGATCGAGAATGAGCAACAAGCAACGTGTTATCAGCTATGCAGAAAAAAAATATCAAACGCAACCCGACAACCCGTTTCATCATTTCCCAAGTTATATCGCGCTGCGACATGGAAAAGAGGGCAGCTGGTATGGGCTCGTAATGAACGTGCCGCGCGAAAGACTTGGGGTTCCGGGAGCGGGTGAAATCGACGTCCTCGACGTTAAGCTGCCACCGGAAAAGGTCCACGCGCTGCAGAAGAAAAAAGGGTTCCTGCCGGCGTACCACATGGACAAGACACATTGGGTCAGCATTCTGTTGGACGATTCTGTTCCAGACGACCTCGTCTCCAGCCTACTAGACGAGAGTTTCGAACTGACCCGCTGAAGCTCTGCGTCACGCTGGGGAGAGCTGCCGTCCCTTTTCAGCAACCAAACATGGAAGAACCGAACACATGACCAATACTGATACCGTTGCCCGCTCGATTCGCTCGTGGTTGGGCATCCCATACGCCACCGCGGAACGCTTTCGCCGCCCTACCTTGCTACCGTTCAATCCGGACCTGACGTACAACCAGAAAGGCCCCGCCCCCATACAAGCTGGCGACACGAGTTGGCTCGAGGCCGACAACGGCCTTAGCGAGAATTGCCTGAACCTCAATGTATGGGCACCTGAAGATGCTGGCGACGAACCGCTCCCAGTGGTCGTCTACATCTTTGGAGGCGGCTTTGAGGTTGGTGCCAACACCCAGACGACGTCGAATGCCTCAGGTCTGGCCGCGACCGGCCGCGTCATCGGGGTGTCGTTGAACTATCGGCTTGGTCCGTTCGGTTGGCTTTCGCTCTCCCAGTATGGTGGTGTGTTCGAAAACGCCACCAACCTCGGGCTGCAGGACATCATTACCGCGCTCACATGGGTGCGGGACAACATCGCCCGGTTCGGTGGCGACCCTGGCAACGTCACCGTCACCGGTCACAGCGCCGGTGCGTACTCGACGATCGGGTTGCTTGCCGCCCCGGCTGCCGACGGCCTTTACCAGCGCCTCGCCGCATTTTCTGGCGGTGCATCCCGGATTGTTCCGGCCTGGTGGGCTGAAGAACTCGCCATCACTTTTCTCACCGAGTTGGGCGTCTCGGACGATCCCGGACAGCTGCTCCAGCTGGATGCGAAGCTTCTCGCCGAGACACTCATCAAAGTCAGCCCGCGCGACATTGGCGACCGACACGGCATCGACAACACGACGATCGGCATCTTGAATGACCGCTATCAAACTGGTGCCGTTCTCGCTGACACGCCGCTGCGTGTTCTTGCAGCCGGGCGCCACCGCGATGTCGACATCCTCTTCAGTACGGCCACGAACGAGGCGGACTGGTGGGTCATCAACGCAACTGAGAAATTTGATCCGGGCAGCATCGACAACCTCGTCGACGAACTCGTCAAAAAGTCACGCATCCCCCGCAGCCGCGCGAAGAGCATCGTTGCCATGTACGACGTCAATGGGCGTACCCCAGTCGAGGTTCGTGGGGCGCTCTTTACTGACTACTTCTTCACCCTTCCCGCCGCCCGCGCTGCGCTCGCCCACGCGGCCGCAGGCGGAAACGCATACTTGCTTTCGGTCGGCCCCGTCGAGGGAGCACACGCAGTGCATGGAACCGAGATGTACGGCATTGTCGGGCAGGAACGCCCAGGCGCCAGCGCACAGCAGATTGCCCGAGACACCGTGGTTCGCGACACCCTTCTTGATTTCGCAGAAGGAAACAGGGACTGCCTTTGGACGGCGGTCGCCACGAAACCCACCACCCAAGGAATTGGCAACTTGCCCTATGAGGCGACAACCCATGCGATCGAGGTTCTCGATACTTTTGAAGGCATCGAGCGAACCTGATTTACGCGTGACCGCATACACAGATGCATCGCCGGTGTTACCTCCTCGACACGTAAGATCCGAACAGAACTGAATATTCGGCTTTTGGGTAGAACAGCGAATCTAGCAGCGAACTCGTTCGGCGGGACATCGCCGATCGAGGAATGTGTCTGGAAATGATTGTAATCGACGCTCCAATTCTCGATCTTTTACGGGCGTCGTCGAGCGACAAGAACCAATGCGTGTTGAAGCACTCATCCCGAAAGCTGTCATTGAACTTCGCTGACGACCGCGCAAGCCCGACGAACCCCAACCGATACCGATCGACCAGATGGCCGCGAGTGTCTTGCGCCGAATGGGCGTCAGAACCTTTTTGACAACGCGTCCTGAAGCATCACCTTGTCCTAGCTCAGATGGGCGACCAACTCTTTGAGCTCTCTACCTCGAACTGGCGTAACTGAAGCAATTTGGCAAAGCCGAGCCCATCCAAAAAATGCCGTCAGCCGAAGCTGTATCCAATCCCAACTCACGTCATCCTATTGCGAGCAGGCAAGATCTTCTTCTCGGGGTTCCGTAAACTATCCAGGTAATCGACCCAGGCTTGCATCATCTTCCGCCGTTCCACAAGATGAGCCGTGCGGTTGTAGGCACGTCCCAGCGGATCGCGCACGGCATGTGCGAGTTGGTGCTCAATGTAGTCGGGGCGGAACCTCAGCACCTCATCCAGAACCGTGCGTGCCATCGCGCGAAAGCCGTGACCGACGATGGGCTCACTGTCGAATCCTAGATTGCGCAGGGCAGCATTGATTGTGTTCTCGCTCATCGGCCTGTCAGAACTGCGGACGCCAGGGAATGTCGACTCCCCGTAATTCAATGCCAGCTAAAACTAGAGGTCTGCGGTTGATGTTGATCACGGAAT